>JAUSKE010000048.1 GCA_030649435.1 Deltaproteobacteria bacterium | reverse complement strand
TGTCCCGCCATCTGCCATAGGCCTAACCCCTAGCCCTTACCGAACCGGCTGGCAAGCAGAAATAACGGGACCTACAACCTTATCGTCAGGCACTTAGCGGAGCCGCCGGCCTTCATAAATTCTGAGGTATCGCTGGGATGAACGGTGTACCCCCGTTTGGCGAGGTCGCGGGTGATCTTGGGGCAACCAGAGTTCATCACGACCTGCTTGCCGACCACCACCGCGTTGCAAGCAAAACGGATCGCCTCATTTTCCGCCACCTCAATCAAGTCTTTGACATTTTCCTTCAAAACCTTTCGGGCATAACTATCGAAGGCGCCGGGGTAGTAAAAGGCAGCCCCATCGCCTAACGGGCAAAAGCAGGTGTCTAAATGATAAAAACGGCGATCGACCAGTTCCAGAGACAAGACCGGAACCTTCGGCAAAATCTTTGCCACCTCACGATGCGAATGGATGTCGGAACGAAAATGGTAACCGGCAAAGAGCGTGTCATCCAAAAAGAGGGCATCCCCTGCCCCTTCAAACACCGATCCCTCCGGTAACAGTTTAACGGTATAGCCGTTCCGTTTGAACCACTGGATAAAATATTTTTCTTCCCCCTGCCGTTCCTTGTGACGAAACCGGCTTGGGATAAAAATCTTTCCCTTCACGAGACCGGCGTTCGCGGTAAAAACCATATCCGGCAACCCTTTCACCGGCCGGACCACCTTGAGCGTCACTCGAAGCTTGCGATAGATCTCTTCCAACGCCTTCCACTGAATCGCCGCCTTCCCCTGCCGAACCTTTTTTTGCAAATGCATCCAGGGATTAATCTCGTAGGCGACCGTAAAATAATCGGGAGGACAAACAAGGAGGGAGGCCATGGTTTAGACCTTTCCGGAGGGCACAAGATTCCGGCAGAGTTCACGCAAAAAGGGTTCGGAATCGGTGACGAGCGAGACCGACTGAAAGGTGCCGCGATCGGAGAGCTTCGTCGCCATCGCCGGATTGATGTCGACAAAGACTGTTTTAACCGAGGCCGGCAAAATATTTCCCGTAGCGATGGCATGAAGGCCGGAGGCGACCATGATTGAAATCCCAACACCGGGGATCAGGTCGCGCATCGCCTGTTGGGCCACTTGCGTGTCGCGAATCACCTCAGGGAGTGGCCCATCGTCACGGACCGAACCGCCCAAAACAAATTTTACCCTGTGCTGGATGCAGGCGGCCATCACCCCTTTTTTCAAGATCCCTTTTCGGACGGCGGCGGCAATCCCCCCCGCCATCCGGATCCTATTGATCGCCCGAACATGGTGGTCATGGCCATGTTCCGCCGATTCCCCTTTTTCGAGATAAACACCCAAAGAAGTGCCGTAGAGTTGTCGTTCGATGTCGTGCGTCGCAAAACCGTTTCCGGAAAAAAGAACGTCGGCATAACCGGCGCGGATAATCTTTTCGAGAAAAATATTCGCCCCGGTATGCACCACTGCCGGGCCGACAACGAAAAGGATCTTCTTCCCCTTGCGGTGGGCCTGTCGCATTTCGTCCGCGATCTGGGCAATGATCCGCCCCTTCGGTTTTTCGGAAGAAACACCGGAGCCCATAAACTGAAAAATCTCGCGGGCTGGTCCCCTCTCACGCATGAGTGGGATCACCTTCACCCCGCGACTCCCGACCACTATCCAATCCCCCTTGCGGATCGAATTCATCGGCAGGCAGAGCGCCTTTCTCTCGCGACGATCGATCACCACCCCGCAATCCATTTCGATCCGTTTGACCCGAACCCAACGCCCCTTAAAATAAACTTCCGTTTCAAGATTGGTGGTGGAGTAAAATCCCTCGGGGAAAACCCCATTTTTGGGGGCCCGAACCAGCTTCGCCTCTTCGGGGAGGACTGAAATCGCCCCGCTGATCCGAAGTTTTTGTAAAATCCGGTTCATCTGCGCAGTCGTCGCCGCCTCCAGCAGGAGCCGGGCATGCGAAAGATCGGTCTTCTTCGTCCCGATTTTGACCTCCAGGATCTCGCAGTTCCCCCCCTCCTCCAAGACTAGATCCATCACCTTCGGGAGGGTGAGCGAATCAAGGAGATGCCCATCTAAAATGATTTCTTGTTCCATAGGGACCCCTCATCTATCACAAAGGGATGGACTTTCAAGGAGAATTCGGTTAGACAAAACGGCATGAAAAAAATTATTTTAGCCGTTTTTCTTTCGTTTGCGTTTCTTGCCACAGAAAGGGGAATCCCAATGAGTGACGCCCAGGCCAAAAAGTTTTCGGCGCCGACAAAAGCGACCGTTGACGCCACTAAAAAGTACGAGGCGGTGATCCATACCGCGAAGGGAAATATCAAGATCCAACTCTTTGCCAAAGAGGCCCCTCTTTCGGTCACGAATTTTATCCAACTCACCAAGGGGGGTTTTTATAACGGCCTTACCTTTCATCGCGTCGTCCCAAACTTTGTCGTTCAAGGGGGGGACCCACAAGGAAATGGTAGCGGAGGACCGGGCTACACGGTCAAGGCGGAGATTGAAGGGAATCCCCACAAACATGTCGAAGGAGCCGTCGCCTGGGCCCGCACCGGTGATCAGGTTAACCCGAAACGGGAATCATCCGGAAGTCAGTTTTACATCACCCTCGCCGCAACCCCGTTTCTCGACAACCAGTACACCGTTTTCGGACAGACGCTCTCCGGGATGGATATCGTGAAAAAGATCGCGGTCGGCGACAAGATTCAATCGATTGAGATCCTTGAAAAATGACGTAGGGGCAACCCCATGTGGTTGCCCGGGCGGCCACACAGGGCCGCCCCTACAATGAATATTCTAAACGAAATTAAATTTGATGAACGTGGCCTCGTGCCGGCGATTATTCAGGATGCCGAAAATGGCGAGGTCCTGATGCTCGCCTATATGAACGACCGTGCGGTCGAAGAAACGCTCGCCGGCCCCTACGTCACCTTCTATTCCCGTTCCCGCAACAAGATGTGGCGAAAAGGAGAAGAGTCAGGCCACACGCAGGAAGTTCAGGAAATTTTTTACGACTGCGATATCGATTGCCTGTTGATCAAGGTCAAACAAAAAGTGGCCGCCTGTCACGAAGGGTACCGGAGCTGTTTTTTTCGTAAGATTGACGCCGGCGAAACAACAATCGTCGGTAAAAAATTGTTCGATCCGAAACAGACCTACAAAAAATGACGGATTGTATTTTTTGCCAGATTGCCAGTAAGAAAATCCCGGTGCCATTGGTGCATGAGGACGATCAGGTCGTGGCGATCAAAGACAAATTTCCCCAGGCACCGGTTCACCTCCTGATCCTGCCGAAGAAACATCTGGTCAACCTGAACGAACTTTCAGAAAAAGAACTCTCCCTTGTCTCCCACATTCTTTCGATAGCTCAAAAGCTCGCCAAGGAATTTAAGATTGCCGAATCCGGCTACCGGACTGTCTTTAATACCAATCAAGAAGGGGGACAGTCGGTCTACCACCTGCACCTCCACCTGCTTGGCGGAAAACAGTTGGGCCCTTCGATGGTTGGTTAAAGAAAGAATTTCAACGCGAAGATCACGGCGAGAAGAAACGTGGTTGTTACCACAAAGTAGGTCAGGATCACGTACCACTTGACCCTTCCCCCTTGACCCAACCTTCGTTGTTTTATCGGCGAGAGAAACCAGGGGACGAAGAGTGGCATCCCCCCTTCTTCTTCACCCAGACCGGAACCAGATCTTTTCTTCCGACCAAAAATAGCACCGAGTAACCCTCCCTTTTTTCTCACACCAGGAACCGTCTCTGTCATGAGTGTCGCCCGACCGGCCCCGTACTTCTGTTCGAGATTCAGTTCCCGAAGGGCCAAGTTCTGCGACTGGGCGGAGACATTTAAAAAACCGCGGTCCAGTTGCTCACGCGCCTGGGCGGAGGCCTGCGCCGCGGCGTCAACCGCCGCTTGTCCAACCGGTTTGTAAGAAAGAGCGGTGTAGGTAATCTCGGAACCAGCAGCAAGAAGCGTTGGGGCAACAATCTCACCGGGCGTCAGTTGGGCGAGCTTGGCTGCAGCCTCTTGAGAGGCGATGGAGAGTCTCGCAAACTTGTCGCTCTTGCCGTTGGCAAAACGTAAATCCGAGACCATTTTTTCTCCAAAGAGCCCTCGAAAGATCAGGTCGCGGATCTCGGAGAGCGACACCGTTTTCTCGAAGGCGAACGGGCGCATCTTTTCAAAAAACCCGCCCCACTCCCCTTCCCCCTTTTTACCAAAAACAAAACGCCCCTCCGGCTGCCCCTCTTCAAAACGATACCCCTCAGTATAACGGGCCATGAAAATTTTCTCAAAGAGGGTCAGGTTCCCCTCCTCCCGAACCTTTCCTCCCCCCTCCTTCACCTCTTTTTGAAGTTTTGCTGGATTGATCGCAACCATCTTCCCTTCCCGCAAAGTATAGGTCGGCTTCACCCCCTGCGGACTCTCCCCCTGTTTTGGACCGATCTTCTGGCGGATCAGGTCGACCAGACTACCACCACGGTCATTGTGCGGTAGAAGCTGTCTCATCACCTGAAGAAGCTGCCGCGGCACAACAAACCGATCGGTCGGTTGCGGAGGGGGTGAAACTTCAGGGGCCACCGGTTCGGAGGGTGTTTCGCCCATCTTCGGAAGGACTGGAGGAACTTTTATTGATGTTTTGGGGTCAATCGGCATGAGATCCCTTGAGTATACACTAAAGTTCTATTGCCGTCGCGGCAAAAATCCTCTAGAAAGAGATCGGTTGGAAAGAGAAAAGGGTATCGAAGAACTCCTTCAGCTCCTCAAAACCGACCCGCCGCTCCTCCGTCTCACGGGGCTGGCCGGTTCCGGTACCGGATACCTTTTGTCCAAAATCGTTCAGGCGACCAAAAAACCAATCCTCTTTCTGACCGCTACCGAAAAAACCGCCTCATTCGTCCATAACGACCTCCTCTTTTTTATCGGTTTGGGCGAAACAGAACGGGTCTGTCCATTTCCGGCACGGGACACTCTGCCCTATTTTGATGTCGCCCCCCACCCCGACCTGATGGCGCGGCGCCGACAGACCCTGCAAGCACTTTTGCAAAAAAAAGAAAAATTGGTGCTGATCGCCTCCGTCCCGGCGGTTTCTCCCTACATTCCGGATAGGGACCGGCTGGCGGCCCAAATGTTGCCACTCCAAAAAGGGGAAGAGATCCCGCGCGACCTGTTGGTCGAAAACTTAATTGACTGGGGTTATGAGAGGGAAACGCTCGTCACTCGCCGGGGGAGTTTTGCGGTGCGGGGCGGTGTCATCGATTTTTTCAACCCATTGGACGAAGAACCGATCCGTCTTGAATTTTTTGGCGACACGGTCGAATCGATCCGCTTCTTTGACCCGGCCACACAAAAATCGAAAGGCTTCCTGCCAAAAATTTTGATCGTCCCTCCCAAAGAAGGCCCTCCCTCTTCGCAAAGTTTTTTTGACCTGCTGCCTGCAGAGACTTTATTGATATTGGATGACCCTTCCGAGATTCAACACCACCTGAAAGAAACCTGGGAAGATCTCGAAAGGGCTTATGCAATCTCAAAAGAGAAAAAAGGGATTCTTCCCCCCTCCCGAATCTCCCTGATACCGCAAGAGCTCCTGGCAAAAATCTCCCGATCTCCCCGGATCGAACTCTCATCCGTTGACATCGCCGATACAGAGGCCCCAACCGTTTCGATTGGGATGCGCGATAACAGCGAACTTCGAAACCTGATCCCGCACGACAAAAAGAAGGAGTTCCCTCTCGCTACGCTCGCTAAAAAGATGGGGGAGCTTGCGCTCACTGAACGGCTCCTCTTCGTCGCCGGGACGGAGTCCCAAGGAAAGCGGTTCCGCGACCTCTTCACACCGTACTTCCCCAACCTCTTCCCGATCGATGTCCAGACCGGCGAACTCTCGGCCGGCTTTCACCTCCCCTCAGAAAAACTGGTTGTTCTCACAGAGGAAGAAATTTTCGGTGTTAAAATTAAAAAAGCCAAACCACCAAAGGCGGTAGGGGATTTTTTCTCCTCTTTTTCGGAACTGGTCATCGGTCAGCCGATCGTCCATCACGAGCATGGGGTCGGCCTCTACCAAGGGCTCCAGCCAATGACGCTCGGAAACATCACCAACGACTTTATGCTTCTCGAATACCAGGATGGAGACAAACTCTACCTCCCGGTCTACCGGTTGAATCAGGTGGAACGGTACGTCGGGGGCGGAGGCCCCGATGGCCCACAACCACGGCTCGATCGTCTCGGCGGTAAGAGTTGGGCGAAGGTCAAGGAGAAGGCGAAGAAGGCGATCCAAGAAATTGCCGGTGAACTGTTGAACCTGTACGCCTTCCGTTCGGTCACCAAGGGGTTTGCCTTTTCAAAACCGGATGAACTCTATGAAGCGTTCGAGGCCGCTTTTCCTTTTGAAGAAACCAAAGACCAACTCCATGCCATCGAAGAGACGCTCGCCGACATGGAATCTTCAAAACCGATGGACCGATTGATCATGGGAGATGTCGGTTACGGCAAGACTGAGGTCGCGATGCGAGCTGCCTTTAAGGCGGTGCAGGATGGCAAACAGGTGGCGGTTCTTGTGCCAACAACGATCCTCGCCTTTCAACATGCCGAGACCTTCAGCGAGCGTTTCAAGGAGTACCCAGTCCGGATCGAGATGCTCTCCCGTTTTCGCCCACCGTCAGAACAGAAATCAGTCTTGAAGGAATTGGCGCAAGGAAAAGTCGACATCGTGATTGGGACCCACCGCCTTTTGCAGCCGGATATTTCTTTCAAAGACTTAGGACTGCTGATCGTTGACGAGGAACACCGCTTCGGCGTCGCCGCGAAAGAGAAGATGAAACGTCTGCGTAAAAACCTGGATGTCCTCTCCCTCTCCGCGACACCGATCCCGCGCACCTTGTATCTCTCAATGTTCGGGCTTCGGTCGATGAGCGTCATCGAGACGCCGCCGGTCGACCGGCTCGCGATCCGGACCTTCGTCTCTCCTTATAATGAGGCGTTGATCCATGAGGGGATTTTGAGGGAACTCCGTCGGGGGGGGCAGATTTTCTTTGTTCACAACCGGATCCAGACCATTGAATCGTGCCGGCAACGGTTGGCACTCCTCGTGCCGGAGGCGAAGATCGAAATCGCCCATGGCTCCATGGACGAAGAAAAGCTGGAAGAAGTGATGCTCCGCTTTTTTCACCACCAGTTTGACATCCTCCTCTGCACCACCTTGATTGAGTCCGGGATCGACGTCCCGAATGCCAACACTATTTTTCTCGATCGGGCCGACCGGTTAGGGCTCGCGCAGATCTATCAGCTCCGGGGCCGTGTCGGTCGTGGCTCTCACCGTGCCTACTGTTACCTCCTCCTGCCGGAGGGGGAAGAGATGGGGAGTGAGACCCGCAAACGATTTGGCCTTCTGCAAAAATTTTCAGAATTGGGTTCTGGCTTTCGGATGGCCTCCTACGATCTCGAAATTCGTGGCGCCGGAAATCTTTTAGGGACCAGTCAATCGGGCCATATGGCGGCACTCGGGTACGATCTTTATACAGAACTTTTGGAATCGGCGATCCGTGAGCTCAAAGGGGAAACGGTCGCGGAAGAAATCGATCCGGAATTGCATTTTCCGATCGCCGCCTTCCTGCCGGAGGATTATGTCCCCGACCCCCCTCTGCGCCTCGACCTTTACCGCCGACTCTCCAGCGCGACGACTGAAGAGGAGATCCGAAACTTGGCCGACGAGATTGCCGACCGCTTTGGTAAACTCCCACCGGAGGCAGAAGCATTCTTGGCCATTGGCCTCCTGAAGGTTGGTGCGAGGCCGTTACGGATTCGCGAAATCCGTTACGACAAGGTCAAGTTTTCGCTCACTTTCGATAGCTCCACACCCCTGTCGCCTGAGGCAATACTGGCCTGGATGGCCAAAGAACCTAAAAAATACCAGCTGACCCCGGAGATGAAACTCCTCTACAAGAAACCAATTCAGGAACCAGCCCTCATGCTAGAAGAAGCGAAAAAGCTCTTGTCGCGACTCCGTTCTGCATGTTAACCGTCCATCCGTTGAAGAAGAGACTTTTACTTTTGTCCCTCATTGCGATCCTTGCCGGTTGTCACCCTAAAACCGAAGAGCCCGCCCTTGCCGAAGTCGGCCGCGAGAAGATCACCCTCGCAGACTGGCGCCTTGTCGAAGAGAATTCGCCTGTTACCAAAGAAAGCCTCGAAAACCTGATCGAAGAAAAACTTTTAATTCGAGAGGCCAGGCGAAAAGGGTTTGATGTCTCGTCCGCCGAACTTGAAGGAAAGTTGAAAGAAATCCGACGCGGGTCGGATGATAAACTGGAGCAGAAACTGGCCTCCCTCAAAATCCCCCTCTCCCTCTGGAAGGAACGTCAGCGAGAAAAATTGATCCTTGCCAAGTGGCTTGAGCAGGAGATAAGACCCCAAACCAAGCCAACGGAAGAGGAGGTTTCCCGGTTCTTTCGCGCACACTACCGGGACTTCTTTGAACCAGAGCAGGTACGGGCCCGACAGATTACCGTTTCCTCCAAGGAAAAGGCCGAAAAGATTCGGGAGATCATTAAAAAAGGAGAAAATTTTGTGACCCTCGCCCAGCAACACTCGGAAAGCCCCGATGGGGATGAAGGGGGCGATTTGGGTTTTTTCAGCCGAGGCTCTTACCCCAAGGTGTTTGAAGACACCTGTTTTCGGATGAAAATTGGCGAAGTCAGTCCGGTGGTTAGTTCCGAATACGGCTTCCATATCTTCAAGGTGATTGAAAAACGAGCCGCCCGATTCCTGACGGAGGGAGAGGCAAAGAATATTATCGTGGAGCGGTTGTTGGAAGAAAAAGAAAACAGGCTGATCGAACAAACCATCAAACAGCTGAAAGCAACAACAGCGATCGTGATCCATGAAGAAAGGTTTCAAAATTGAAACGGATGATTCTCTTCTTTTTTGTCTCTCTTCTCGTTATGCCCCTTCGGGCCTCGGCTGAAACGGTCGACAAGATTGCCGCGATCGTCGGCGACCAGATCATCACCAGCTCTGATCTCGAAAAAGAGACAAAACTCTTCAAGGGGAAAAAGATGCAAGGAGAAGTTCTTGAGCAGCTGATCCATGATGCCCTCCTGAAGGGGGAAATCGAACGTTTGCAAATCGCGGTCACGACTGATGAGTTGTCGCAGATGATCGGCGGGATCCTGGCCCAGAACAGGATGACGCTGGAACAGCTCAAGGCGGAGATTGCCAAAAAGCAGATCTCCTTCGAGCAGTACAAAAAAGGGGTCAGTCAGAATATCAAGATGATGAAGTTCATGGGGCAGGTGATCTACCCCCGAATCAAAGTGACCGACGAAGAGATCGAGAACTACCGCAAAACGAACCCCCAAATCACCAGTGAAATCGCGCGGAGACGGCTCTACGAAGGAAGAGGACAAGAAGAACTCCGACGCTACTTGCAAGAAGTCCGGCAGAAAACCTACGTTGATATCTTGCCATGATACCGGCTCGAAAGAAACTGCCACTGATCGGCATCACCTTGGGTGACCCAAAGGGGATCGGGCCGGAGGTGGTGAAAAAGGCATTGGCCTCACGAGAAGTCCGACGGATCTGTCGCCCGATTCTCTTTGGTGACCCTGAATGGATGGATTGGCAGAAGGCACGTCGTTTGACCGATCGGCAGTGCGGTGAGCTCGCCTATTTTTATATCACCCAGGCGCTCCAAGCGGCCCTCCAGAAAAAAATTGCGGCGATCGTCACGGCGCCGATCAGCAAGGCGAATCTCAACAAAGCGGGCCACCATTACCCGGGGCATACCGAGCTACTCGCTGAAAAGACAAAAAGCAAAAGACCAGTAATGATGATGGCCGGGCCGAGTTTGAAAGTCAGCCTCGTCACGATCCACGAGCCGTTCGCGAAAGTCACTTCCCTCCTCCACCCCCAAAACATTTTTGAAACAATCGAGATCACCGATCGCTCTCTCAAAAAATCGTTTGGGA
>JAUSKE010000044.1 GCA_030649435.1 Deltaproteobacteria bacterium | reverse complement strand
AAAATAAACGCGGGCCTCTTCTTCCTCCGCCAAGGCGTAGAGAACATCCTCCTCCATCCCAAAGAGAGTTTCAAAAGAAACCCTCCCTGAAGTGAGTCCCAACTGTCTCTTAAGCGCCAAGGCAAAGGCGATACTGCGTGGGCTATGGGAACCGACAGAGACCCGAATCGGCGATCCCTCCAACAATCGTCTCAGGTTACTTTCAAAACGGACATCGGTCTCCCGCTTGTCCAGATAAACAGGGATCGGCCACCCTTGCTGGGTGGAGGTGGTCGTCTCAAAATCCCAATAGGCCCCCTTCACCACCCGAACATGGATCGGAACAGACCCACGCCCTGGAATCCCATCGATATTGAGCTCCCCACGAGGCCGATTGACCCAATGGATCAAGGTTTGGGCGTACCGTCCCGAATCTCTGAGGTTTGATTGAAGGACAATCTCGATGTCTTGCAGGTCCTGAAACTCCGGTTCTGAAAGGACCCGCATAAAAATATAGTAACTGAGTTCGGCCCGCGCAAACTGTTCCATATCGACCGTGATATGGACCCCATTGGCAACAGCCCGACGAAGGACTCTTCGAAAATTGGCCGCCACGGTTTCAAAAGTACCTTCTGGATCGATCGCATCAAAATGATCCGTCAGCCCTGAGAACTTGACCGAAACCTCCGAGACCAGTTTTCCTCCCTTTGTCCTCTGATGACCGGGATGGGCCGCTCCCAACGCCTCGATCAATTCTTCATAGTGCCGCGTATGTTCTTCCGCCTCGGTCGTGCTCTGAACTTCTTCCCCCAAGACAGCGATGGTAGCGTAGACAGGATGTTCCCTTTCACTCATTGCCTGAAGACGGGGGGCGGCTGAGGCAAGATCATCCCCACCCAGAAAACGGCTCGCCATCAGATCGACCCCCTGCCTGAACATCCAGGCCGAGAGTTGGCGCAGACCGGGGACAGTATCTGCGAAGGCAGCAAGTGTTCCCATGATCGTGTGGTCACTCAGGTACTGACGGATATGATCACTGATCGCGGCTGAATCATTCCCCAAAGAGGGGAGGAGGTCGGTCAAGAGGAGAAGTTTCGTTCTAAACTCTGGATCCCTTGCCGCCATCGCCATAATGGTATCGACCCAGCCATGGTCCGCTTCTTTGGCGTACCTCCTGGCACGCTCAAGGAGAGCTGTCCCTTCTTCAAAGACAAGCGCCTCCAAGGCATCATCGGGTGGCATGCCGGTACCATCCCCTCCGCCAACGAGGTGGGCAAAGGCTTCGGAAGGGGCAGAAGAAGCAGCAAGGCTCATTGAAATTGGGGCGACAGAGAAATAACGGTCACGATCGGCGGGGGCTGATTCTTGGGCTACAGCGGCAGCCTCCTCATCGCAACGGCTCATCCCCGCGACTGGATCTTCTACACAAACCCTCACGCCTGCCATAAGAAACCTCGTCCTTACCTTAATATTAGCCTAATTCTGATTGATTTTGGAGCGTTATCGCCATGCGCACGATCAGGTTGCGCCCTTTTTTAGCGGATCAAACGGAGCACCCGAGCCTCAAGAACTGGCGGAGAATCTGGTTCCGGAAAGGCCCGACGGGCCCCCTCTTCTAGAGGAGGTAAAAGTTCTCGAGCGACAACTCCAACACCCACCACTTCTGACCCTGGAAGGAGCTCTTCTCCCTCTCGACGTCTGGAAGGATCGGTAATAGCAGGGGGGGACGAACGGTAAGAGATCCCGCTTGCACCCTTTTGCAAGACAATCACCGGTCCACCACTGACCGTGGCGATCCCATAGTATAGTTTAGTATCGAAGGCGAGCCGGCCCCAACCGCTCTTGACAGCAAGAGCCCTCTGCACCTCATCCGGAAATTCACGACGGGTGAAACCACTCTCTTCAAAAAGAGGTTCCCAGACCACATCTTCGGCAAAGAGGACGACAAAGGCACCTGACGGGAGCGACTCCCCAACAAAACGAAGGGCGTTCTTCACCGCCTCTGCATCCCCTCCCGCAGTTGATACCGACTCGGCAAAATTTTTGAGAACGAGGGTTCGAACATTTTGCCCAGCGACCTGTGGCCACCAGTTCGCAGTATCAGTAACGTCGGAACGAACCATCCTTATCCTTTTTCGCGCCTCCTCACCCGTCGGCAGGTATTGCGCGACTTCCAATCGTCCCAATCGATTTCGAAGAACACCAAAAAAAGCTCCTGAACCAAGTTCATCAGCCCGATCGACGGTGATGAGAGGACCGGCGGCGGCCGGAAGATAGTCCATCCCCCCAGCGAGGTAGAGTGCTGTTCCCGGAAAGACTCCACTCGCCTGCAGAAGCCGTAGCTTAAGAGCGTACGCCTCAAACGGCCTCGCATCATCATCGGCGTACCCAAGAAAGCTCATGCCGTCATGTAACTCTTCTGTTCCCAGAAGACGTGCGGTGAGTGATGGGATCTCTTCAGCCGTTGCGGGGGGTAATGAATTCAGAGCCACGGGAGGAGGGTTGGTCAAGAGTCCTCCCATAGTATTGATCGCATCCCTCACCTGGCCAATCAGGGCTGATCTCTCCATACCTGAAATCTTTTCAGACCCACAAAGACGAAGAAGAAAATCATAAGCCTCTTGGTAAGTAGCCCTTATTTCGGCAACCGCCTCGCGCCCATAGAGAGGCTCTGCCGGGTAAAGATCGATGATCTGATCTGACAATAACTTCAGAAGCGAGGCTTGATCTGAATCAAGACCAAAAAGAGAAGCAGCTCTCGAAATAAGCTCTAAGTTTCGCTGTAACGAGTCTAACTGTCGTGGGATTTCATTTTCAGTCAGAGGGGTATGGGGAAAAAGTTCTCGATCCCGAACTAAATTGTCTCGCACCATCGTTCGAATCTGCTCGAGCCGTCTTTCAACAATCTCGATAACGTCGGGACGGATCGCCCCCGAGGCCAAAAGAGAGCCATAAATTGGCAACTCCTGTAAGAGCCGAAGAGCCCGAGAAGCCAGATTAAGATAGAGATTATGGTCGCGCCAACTCTCCTCCGCTGATCGACCAGCCTGTGCATCGTTCATCAAGACAGTGGCGGCATCATTGAAGAGCGTGACTGTCAACCGGGCCAACGCCCCAACGGTTTCAAGCTCCTCTAATTCAACGCCATACGGTTGCAAGAGCCGTGTTGCAAAGGAGGCAACACCAGGATCCGGAAGGAGATACCGGCGAGTGAGTGCGCGGCTATCCACCTGATCTGATACGCGGGTCTCCTCAAAAAATCGATCCACTTCGCCGACAAGTTCTGCAGCGCGCGGTTTCAATGCATCGGGAATCTCATCCGCATGTTTTCGGTAAAGGGCCTGCAAACGACGGAACACCGGATGAACCAAAAGGGCACGCGGTTCAGCAAGATAGAGCCGCCAACGTTCCTCTTCAAGACGCCATTTTCCAGAAGGGAAAAACGGCTCTTCACCAAAACGATTGGCCAGGAGTCGCTCACGTGAAACGGGACGTTCCAAAATATCAGTCAACTGCCCCACCTCCCGCTCCAAAGCAGCGACAAGAACCGATGCCGAGTCGGACGGATAGTCGGCGGAACGACTGAGAGACCCTAAAATAGAATAGAGTCTATAAATCATTTCATAAATTCGATCGGTCGTTGGACGGGCATAGAGGGCCGAGGGTACCGCCATCCTTGCAATCCGTTCTCGCTGCCGTTCCAGACGAGCGATCACCGAACTGTTTATGCCAAAGAGCGGGGCTGCCTGGATGAGTTCTCCCAAGGTAGTGGCGAGTTGATCCCGTCTTCGAACGAGGGATGAATTTGTAGAAAAGTCTCCGCTTTCGAGTTCTGCTCTCTCCTGAATGGGTCGATTTTGAATCAATTCCCTTATTTCACCCAACCGTCTTTCAACATTTGCCAGGATATCGGGACGGATAATGTTACGTGCCAAAAGGTCATCATAGTTTGGAAGGGTTCTCAGAATTTGGATGAATGTTGCAACAGCTCGCACGTGGGTTCTACTAAGACGCCAACTCTCCTCTGGGCTTCTTTCCAATATGGTGACATCACCGTTAACGACATTGGCTGCATTGCTGTAACGTTCGATAACAAATCGAAGGGCATCGACAGTTTCAACCTCTTCAAGACTGGCATTATCGTAATAGCTGACCCCTGCAAGGGCAAACTGGGTAACATCTGGATAAGGCAAAATAAACCGGCGGGTCAGTTGCCTGACGTCAACCCGATCTGCCTGTCGCTGCCGTTCAAAAAAATTGTCGACCGCCCCAATAATTTCACCGGCCCTCTCATGAGTCTCCGGTGGTAACTCTTCGGCATGATCCCGATAAAGAGCCTGGAGACGTCGGTAGGCTGGATGACGCAAGATTGCCCGACGATTGCCAACATTGTTTCGCAAACCTTCTTCACTGATCTGTCGCTCTCCCGGAGCAAAGAGGGACTCTGCACCAAGGAGGGATTGAAGTCTCGCCTCAGCCTCAGTCGCTTCCCATGGATGACCAACGATAAAATCTGTAATCGTACGAACAACGGAGTCGGCCCCGTTACCTGTAAAGATCTGATGAGGGCGCCCCACAAAGGTTCGTACTTGATGATAACCTCTAAAATCCCGATCGAGATCTCCCTCAGTTCGACTGTTCACAACTTCGCGGTCATCACCGGCCAGGACTGCAAGAGTGGGAACTGATATTGGAGACCTCCCCTCCGGCGGAAGAAGGACACTGGGGACCGTAAGACCCAACGCTGCTAAGGCCTTGACACGTGTCTCGGTCAATTCAAAGGCAGGAGAGATTAATGTGAAGCTAGTGACCTCTGGTGATTCTTCAACCAGTAGCCGTGCCGCTGAAGAACTGGCACTCACCGCGACGAGGTGGATCCTTTTGCCTGGCTCCTGCCCCCGCACAAAATCAACGAAGGCCCTCATATTGCCAAGATGTCTTGTCCAATCGAGAGAGGCGTCGGGGGTAAAACTCCAGACGGTCACACCATTCCTGTTCAGGTCTTGTATCAGTTGGTGTGTTGCTAAATCAGTTTTAGAATCCGGCCCAGGGATATAAATGACAACATCTTGACCCACATTCATCGGAGTCAGCCGACGGTAGGTTATTTGTTGACCTTGCCAACCAGAAAAGAGCGCTTCTTCATTAGCGGGCGCCACCGCTGACGGGGCCAAAAGGGTTGCAAGGGCTGGGCTGAGGGGAGGTGGAGTCGGTTCCGTCGCTGCGAGTGCCCTCCTCACCAGATCGGAATGACCCGTACCAGCAGGAGGGGTCGAACTCGCGACCAAAGCTTCTGCCGGAGAGACGACCGTGTCGGTCACAGCGAGTCGATTTGGATCTATCGGTCTTGGAGGAGCCATAATCCCGGC
>JAUSKE010000036.1 GCA_030649435.1 Deltaproteobacteria bacterium | reverse complement strand
ACTGATGAACTCGAGTTGGGAATGATTGTCGAAAATCCCCGCTTCGACCACCTCGCGACGGAGTGTACGGGTTGGAGGGGGGAGCCAGATCGTGTCGATCGGATTCCCCAACGAATCATAAGACTCAATCCGCGGGCCGGTATAGTTCAGCGCCGCATCGGTGGCGAGCTTATCCCAAGGGCCGGAGACTTTTTCTGAAAATCCTTTTAGTTTTTTATCAAGTGGGGCGAATTGGGCTGAGGGGAGGAGCGAGCCTAACATCGAACGAAAAGAATCTTCAGCGGTGTAAAAACTTTCCTCAAACGGTTTCAGGTTTAAAAGCTGCTTGTCAGTCATCTCTTTTGCCTCTAGGGTATAGACTATGTTTCAAGACAAATTTCCAGAAAAATACCTCGAAGGGATCCGTCTCTTTAATGAGGGGCTCTATTTTGAGTCTCACGAGGTTTGGGAGGATTTGTGGAAAGAGGTGGTGGGGCAGGAAAAACTGTTCTACCAGGCGCTGATCCAGGCGGCCGCGGCGCTCCTCAAGTTCGAAAGCGGCATCCCGACCGGTGCAGAGATGCTCTACAATAAAGTCTTGCCCAAATTAACGGAGATCCCGGACCACTACCTGGGGCTGGATGTGAGAAAGTTCGAAAGGGAGTTTAAACTTTTTTTCAGCGAGTTATGGGCAGCCCCGGATCGCTCGACCGTTCGCTTCCCGAGGGAAAAGGTTCCCAAGATTGTTTTGAAATAAGGGCGCTACAATTATACGTTCCTACTACTTCTTTTTCAACCCCTCCAAATGCCGCCGGATCTCTTTTTCGTAACCATTTTCGGTTGGTTCGTAGTATTTTCGCGAACGGAGTTTCTCGGGGAGGTACTCTTCCTTGATATAGTTTTTTTCGAAGTCGTGGGGGTATTGGTACCCCTTGCCATACCCTTCCTCTTTCATCAGTTTGGTTGGGGCATTGCGAAGATTCTTCGGGACCGGTTGATAGCCGGTTTCTTCAATATCCGCCTTTGCTTTTTTATACGCGCTATAGCTGGCATTCGATTTCGGCGCACTGGCCAGGTAGGTCGCGCATTGGGCGAGCGGGATCCACCCCTCCGGAAGCCCGACAAAGTCAAACGCCTGCATCGCACTGATCGCCACTTGGATCGCCTGGGGATCGGCATTGCCGACATCTTCCGAGGCGAAGATCACCATCCGTCGGGCGAGAAAGAGAGGCTCTTCCCCCGCCTCAAGCATCCGTGCGAGGTAATAGATGGCGGCATCAGGGTCGGAGCCACGCATCGATTTGATAAAGGCGCTGATCAGGTTGTAATGTTCTTCACCACTCTTGTCGTAGAGGAGCGATTTCTTTTGGACCGCCTGTTCCACAGTTTGGAGCGAAATCTTCTTTTGATTTTTGGGGAGGAGCCCCATGGCGATCTCCAAGGTGTTCAAGGCCCGTCGGGCATCCCCATCCGATGTGGCAATCAAGTAACGGAGAGCTTCTTCTTCAAGTTCGATTCCAGCCTGATTTTTCACCGCTCGTTCAATAATCCCTCGCAACTCCTCAACACTCAGTGGTTGGAGGGTGTAGATCTTTGTCCGGGAGAGGAGGGGAGAGATCACTTCGAAGGAGGGATTTTCGGTCGTGGCACCGATCAAAATAATTGTTCCGTTTTCAATGTGAGGTAAAAGGGCATCTTGTTGGGCTTTATTCCAACGGTGGATTTCGTCGATGAAGAGGATCGTTTTTTGGTTATGGAGACGGAGATCGCCATCGGCCATTTCGATAATCTCACGGAGTTCTTTAACGCCGGAGAGGACTGCCGAAAGGCCATGAAAAGAGGCCTTGGTCTGGTGGGCGATAATCCGGGCGAGCGTTGTCTTGCCGCTCCCGGGTGGGCCCCAAAGGATGAGCGAAGGGATTTCATCTTTCAAAATCTGTTGGTGGAGCGGTTGACCGGACGCGACGATATGCCGTTGCCCGACGAATTCATCCAACGTTTGAGGCCTCATTTTTTCGGCGAGAGGGGCTTGCTCAAACCGTCTTTGATCGGCCGCAAGGGTGAAAAGGTCCCGCTTTTCCATGGACTTTCCTTTACACTGTGTGTTACAGCCGCGCAAGAAAGATCCACTTAAGAAGGAGATAGCGCGGTCCCGTGCTTCAAACGCTTCGCATTCGCAATTTTGCCATCATTGATGATTTAACGTTGGATTTTTCCCCAGGTTTCAACGTTATCTCTGGCGAGACCGGTGTCGGTAAATCAATTATCATTCAAGCATTGGCCCTCATTTTGGGGGCGCGTGGTTATTCCGATCTCATCCGCAAGGGAGAAAAAGAAGCCTCGGTGGAGGCGCTCTTCTTCGACGGAAAAAAGAAGATCCTCCTCGGCCGGACCCTGAGCGAAGAAGGAAAAAATAAAATCGTTATCGATGGGAAATCGGCCCCTCTTTCAACGCTTCAAAAAGTCAGTCAGGGATTGATCGATCTTGCCACACAGCACGAGAATCAGTCACTGCTCCAACCTGAAAAACATCGCGAAATTCTGGACGCCTTCGGCGGTTTTGAAAAAGCCGAATATCAAAATTTTTACCAAAACTGTTTTGAATTGACGGAGAAAAAGAAAAAGTTCCTCCATAAAGTAGAGGAGACAAGAAAAGAAGAAGATTTTCTTCAGTTCCAACTCCAAGAAATCCGCGAGGCCAAGCTTGAAGAGGGGGAAGAAGAGAGATTGCTTCAGGAGCGGGAGGTCGCCAAACATGCGGTTCGTCTGGGGCAAGCGCTCGAGCGGATTGAATCTTCACTTCTTGCCGATGGGGAAGGCTCCATTGATCGGCTCTCTTCCTTCATAAAGGAGCTGCAGGGGATCGCTCTGATCGATCC
>JAUSKE010000035.1 GCA_030649435.1 Deltaproteobacteria bacterium | reverse complement strand
GTCGGTTACGACAGCAAGAAAAAACTGGGTGAAAAGATGACCGGCGGTATCATCGCTGCGCCGATCTGGCTCTCCTACATGCAGGAGGCGTTGAAAGACAAACCGGTTGCCAAATTCGAGCCGCCCAAAAATTTCAACGTGGCCAAGCTTGATTTTATGACCGGCGGCTCAGCCGTCTTGAAGAACCGCCGTGAACCGGCCTCCATGCCAACACAACCGGCAGGGGAAAAAGAGAGTTCTTCTTCCCGCGGCATTGAATTTCTGTTTGGGTATTAAAGGAGTAAAAAATGTTTGATCTCGGTAGCGGAGAAATCCTTTTGGTCCTGGTCTTGGCGCTGGTCTTCATTGGGCCAAAGAGGTTGCCGGAGATTGCCACCACCCTCGGCCGCTGGAGCCGCAAGGGTAAAAAGGTAATGGACGAGCTTCGCGAAGGACTGGAGAAGGAGATCAAATGACCCCCGAGGCGCCGGTCAAGACCCCCCTCTTGGAACACCTGATTGAACTCCGCCGTTGTCTGATCCGCTCGGGGAGTGCCGTTCTCGCCTGTCTGGGTATTACCCTTTATTTCTCAAAGGAAATTTTTTCGGTTCTCGAAAAACCGATGAAGCAGGCGCTCCCGGCCGGAAGCAGTTTCATCGTGACCGGTCCGGTTGAGGCGATCACCAGTTATCTCAAAGTAGCGCTCATCGCCGGGATTTTTCTCGCCTCCCCATTTATCTTTCACCAGGTTTGGCGCTTTGTCGCCCCCGGCCTCTACAACAAGGAACGAAAAGGGGCGTTGGGCTTTGTTCTCGTCGCCAGTCTTCTTTTCATTGGCGGGGCGGCGTTCGGTTACTTCATCGTCTTTCCGGCCGGCTTTCCCTTCTTTATCAGCATCCTCGAAGGAACCGGGATTCAGTATTGGCCCAAGATGGAAAGTTACCTCGATTTTACCATCAAGCTCTTGGTCGGTTTTGGCCTCGCCTTTCTCTTTCCACTCTTTCTCGTGATTCTGGCCAAGGTCGGCGTCGTCACCCACCAACAACTCTCCAAGGCGAGACGCTACGTACTTGTCTTTATTTTTTTACTGGCAGGGGTCCTGACACCGGGACCAGACGTCCTCTCCCAATGCCTGTTGGCGATCCCACTCTTAGCGCTGTATGAGATGGCGCTCTTGGCAATCCGATTGTTTCAAACCACCACATTCTCACGATAAACTCCAAAAACCTCTTTTAGGGTTCCTGAAATTTCCCCCAACGTCGCCTGGTTCTTCACCGCATCGAGGATCAACGGGATCAGATTCTCTTTTCCCTCGGCCCCATCTTTTAAATTTTTCAGCAAGGCATCAACCTTTTTTTGATCCCTCTTCGCCTTGTACCGGACCAATTTTTCTTTCTGCCTTTTTTCAATAGAGGGATCAATCTTATGTAGGGGTGCTGCTTGTGACCACAGGGAATCCCCGTGGGACTGCATCCCTTCTGTGGGCGCGCCAAGGGGCGCCCCTACGGCATCCCGAAATTCGTTGACCCCGACAACAATCTGACTTTTTTCCTCAATCTTTTTTTGATAAGCAAAGGCGGCATTTTGGATCTCTTGCTGGATAAATCCTTTTTCAATCGCCCGGACCATCCCCCCCATCTTTGCAATCTTTTCGAGATACCCCCTTGCCCCCTTTTCAATCTCATCGGTTAGTTTTTCGATTGCGTAGGAGCCGGCCACCGGGTCGATCGTGTTCGTTACCCCAGATTCATGAGCAATCACCTGTTGTGTCCTGAGGGCAAGCCGTGCGCTTTCTTCGGTCGGGAGCGCCAACGCCTCATCAAAGGAGTTCGTGTGGAGTGATTGCGTCCCACCCAGCACGGCGGCCAACGCCTGCAACGTCACACGGGCAATATTATTTTTTGGTTGTTGGGCCGTGAGCGAAACACCGGCGGTCTGGGAGTGAAAGCGCAGTTTCATCGCCTCTTCGTTCGTCACGCCGTAACGCTCCTTCATGATCCTTGCCCAGAGACGGCGCGCCGCACGAAACTTTGAAATCTCTTCCAGAAAATCATTGTGGACACCAAAGAAGAAGGAAATCTGTGGGGCGATTGATTCCGCCGTTAATCCAGAGGCAATCGCCTGATCGAGATAGGTCATCGCATCGAGCAAGGTAAAGGCAACTTCTTGAATCGCCGTGCAACCAGCCTCCCTCATATGGTATCCGGAGACTGAGATCACGTTCCAGTTCGGCATCTCTTTCTGGCAATAGATAAAAAGGTCGGTGACGATCCGGAGTGACGGCATGATCGGATAAATATAAGTCCCACGGGCAATGTATTCTTTCAGAATGTCGTTTTGAATAGTCCCCCTCAAGCGAGAAGGATCAACCCCTTGCTTCTCGGCCACCGCACGGTACAAGGTGAGGAGGATTGCTGCCGTGGCGTTGATCGTCATTGAGGTGGAAACTTTATCCAAAGGAATATCCCGAAAGAGCTCTTCCATATCTTCGAGTGTGTCGATCGCGACACCGACCCGCCCGACCTCACCAGCCACCATCGGGTGATCAGAATCGTACCCCATCTGTGTCGGTAGATCGAAGGCGACCGAAAGCCCGGTCTGCCCATGGGCGAGCAGGTACTTGAACCGTTTATTGGTCTCTTCGGCTGTCCCGAACCCGGCGTATTGCCGCATCGTCCAGAGCCGGCCACGGTACATCGTCGGCTGCACCCCACGGGTGAACGGAAATTCTCCGGGGGAACCTAAATTTTCAAGATAATCTATTTTTTTCATTCAACCACCACCAGCTTCTGCCCTGCCTCAACCGTTTGACCGACCTTGACGAGGAGTTCTCGGACCGTTCCCCCTTTGGTGGCGTGCAATTCATTCTCCATCTTCATTGCCTCGACCACCAGAATCCCCTCTCCCGGTTTGACCGTATCACCAACTTTAACTTTGATCCCAACCACACGCCCCGGCATAGGAGAAACAACAACTTCCTTGCCGGAAACGACTCTAAATGAAGATCCCCCCTTGGCCCTTTCGGATCCAACCGGTATCAGGTAACCGTCAACCTCGACAACAAAACCGTCGCCCTCTTTGCGAACAAAAACCTCATAAGATTTTCCATCCACAAGCAGGGAGTAATGTCCCGGGCCCAAAACTTTATAGTCGATGGAGGATTTCAACGCAAACCCTCTTGCAAAGAGATCGTCTTCCAACGAGACCTCGCCCCTTCGCTCCTCTCTCCATGAAGAAGAGAGCTCTTCCGATGAATCTCCACCGCGATTTTTGCGATCTCTTCCAGCCCTTGGTTTATTTTTCTCTTCAATTGAGAAAGGTTTCGTTCGACCAGGCCGGTATCGTACTTCCCTTTAATAAAATCGGGATGGGCGAGCACCGCCTCATGGAACGGAATATTGGTCTTGACCCCCACAATCTGATACTCACGGAGTGCCCGTTGCATCCGCCGGACCGCCTCTTCACGACTCTTTCCCCAGGTGATTAGTTTTGCAATCATTGGGTCATAATAAACAGAAATTTCGCACCCCTGAAAAATAGCTGAATCGACACGAACGCCTGGTCCTTCCGGCGAACGAACTTGGGTAATTTTTCCGGGAGATGGAAGAAAATCATGATTGGGATCTTCGGCGTAGATGCGACACTCGAGGGCGTGATCACCCTCCCCTTTATCCCCTCCCATCAAGGGAGGGGGAATAATTGTTTTCAATCTCTTCCCCGCCGCAATTTCAATTTGGGCGCGGACGAGATCCAATCCTGTAACCATCTCGGTCACTGGGTGTTCCACTTGAAGTCGCGCATTGATCTCCAAAAAATAAAAATTCTGTTTTGAATCGACAAGAAATTCAACGGTACCGGCACCGGCATACTTTGCTGCTTTAGCCAGCTGGATCGCCGCCTTTATCATCTTTCGGCGTGTTGCCTCCGTAATAAAGGGGGACGGCGACTCTTCGATGATCTTTTGATGGCGCCGTTGCACGGAACATTCCCTCTCCCCCAAACAGATAATATTTCCGTGGCGATCCCCCAAGATCTGTAGCTCCACATGGTGCGGCCCCAAGATATATTTTTCGAGATAGAGGGAGCCGTCGCCAAACGATTGCGTCGCCTCCGAGGTTGCCAATCGAAAAGCGCTCTCCATTTCTGACTCTTTGTCGACCCGACGCATCCCCTTCCCGCCACCGCCAGCCCGTGCCTTGAGGATGATCGGGTACCCTATTTTTTTTGCCTCACGTCTCGCCTCTGTTAGATCTTTCAATGGGGAATAGATCCCGGGGACCGCAGCAACTTTCACCTTTTTAGCCAGTTCGCGGGCCGCCAGTTTATCACCAGAGGCCTGAAGGGTTTCGGGGGTTGGGCCGATGAAGACAATTTTGTTCTTTCGGCAAAGGGTGGCAAAGGCACTATTTTCAGAGAGGAACCCGTAACCGGGATGGATCGCTTGGGCGCCACACTTTTTGGCAATCGCGACGATTTTGTCGCCGTTCAAATAACTTTCGCGTGCCGGGGCTGGCCCTAAAAGATAAGCCTCGTCGGCGAACCGGACCGGGAGTGAATCCCGATCGATCTCTGAATAGACAGCGACTGTACGGATCCCCATCTCCCGACAGGTCCGGATGACCCGCAGGGCGATTTCACCTCGATTGGCTATTAGAATTTTTTTAAACATGTAGGGGCACCCCTGTGTGGGTGCCCTCTTTTGGGCGGCCACGCAGGGCCGCCCCTACGTAACAAAAAGAACTGGTCCCAGCAATTGAAATTTGCTATAAGGTCCCGGATGCCGATCATCGAAACGTACCGTCGATTGACCTCCCTTTTCGACTCACTCCAGGCCCCCCTTCTTCTCCTCCTTCGTCTTTATTGGGGATCTCTCTTTTTTATGGCCGGCAAGGGGAAATTAACCAATATCGGGCGTGTCGTCGATTTCTTCAGCTCGCTCCATATCCCGATGCCTCTTTTCAACGCCTATCTGGTTGGGTTCACGGAACTGATCGGCGGGGCCTTACTTTTCTTGGGACTCTTCTCACGACTTGCAGCGATCCCTCTTGCGATCAGCATGGTTGTGGCTTACCTGACCGCCCATATCGAGGCGACACACCAGATTTTCAGAGACCCGGAGAACTTCATTTCGCAGGCACCGTTTTTGTTCCTTCTGACCGCTCTCCTCGTTCTCGCCTTCGGGCCGGGCCGGTTTTCAGTGGATACGTTTTTAAGAAAACGGTTTTTGTAGATCAATTATTCTTATCTCTTCCGCATTCAAGACAAGACCCGCCGCCTTAACTGAATCTTCAATACTCGCCAATCGGCTGGCCCCAGGGATTGGAATAACCGAGGGAGACTTGGTCCTCAGCCAGGCCAGAACGATTTGATGCGGGGAGACTTTTCTCTTCTCGGCAAGGGAGATAAGCCACGGCATCGTCTTCAGCTGCCCCACCTGCCATCCCCCACCGAGTGGACTCCAGGGGAGAAATGTCAGTCCTTCTTTTTCACAATAGTTGAGAACACCCTCTTTCTCCGGATCCCGACACCAAAGATTGTACCGGTTCTGCACGGAGACGACGTCGACCACTTTGCGAGCCCGACGGATCTCCTCCACTGAAAAATTAGAAACACCGACAAAACGGATTAATCCTTCGGAAACCGCCTCCTTCACCGGACCGAGCGTTTCTTCGAGCGGGATCTTGTCATCCGGCGCGTGAAGCTGCCAAAGAGAGATCGGCTTCTGCCCTCCCAGAGCCTCAAAACTTTCGCGGATTGTTTTTTGGATATGCTTCGGGTCGCCGTTCGTCACCCAGTCCCCACCGGGCCTCATCAATCCCCCTTTGGTGGCCACAATGATGCCTTGCGTCTCTCCTTTATAGAGCCTCAACGCCTTGGCGATCAGTTTTTCGTTATGGTGCTTATCCGACTCATCCTGACAATAGGAATCGGCGGTATCGATCAAGGTCACCCCCAGATCCAGCGCCCGGTGGATCACCTGAATCGACTGTTCTTCAGAGGGCCGCCCCTTGAGCGACATCGGCATCCCCCCCAGACCGATCGCGCTGACCATCACTCCCGTTGGCCCTAAGCTCTTTGTTTTCATAGCAACTCTTTTTACCGGAATACGATATAGAGGCGCAAGTTATTTTAACCAAGGAGTCATCATGTCCGGACCGTATGTAGTGAACCCTCCTCAGCCTGATGTGGGTCCCCTTCAACCGCTGCAACCGAATGACGATCGTGTCTGGGAGGTTGTCCTACGACCGATCACAAAACCTAAAACTGATGGAGGGACAGGACCAGAGGAAAGGGTTTACAAAGATACCGACACGGTCGACATCCGTTGGGGGGAGACGGTCGAAACGCTCCGTCTCCTGGGCATTAACGGCTCGGAATGTCCCCTTGGCAGAAGAAAGGGTGAAACCGCTTACCAGAGATGCCTTCGCGGCGAATGGGGAGCGGCGGCGGGACAAAAATTTACCGCTGATTTCATCGGCAGTCATCGTCACCAGCTCCGGCTCAGCATCTTCCATACAGGAAAAATAAAAAGTTGCCACCGCGGGAATATTCACAAAACAGATGACCTCGTAAGAGATAGCAACTGTCGCCTTTTGGGGATTGCTTTTGTCCAAGAGGGAGAAACCTATCGTGATGTCTCTGCGGAAGTCATTGCCGCCGGTTTCGGTCATCCTTATGTTTTCTGGCCCGACCTGCAACATATGGCCCAACGTTACCTCTGGCCCCTGCAAGAAGCCCAAGTCAACAAACGAGGGCTTTGGGGTGCCGAAAAAAAAGGAGTCCTCTCCTACAGAGGACCACTTTACTTTACCAGTTACCACCCGGAGGCGACAGCCAAGAGGCAACGACCGAAAGATGAATACACCCGCCTCTTCAATATTTCACCCCAACCGGTGAATCTGTCGGATTACGTCATCGAAGATGTCGTCACCAAGACTCGCTACCCTCTACCCGACCTTCTCCTTCCTCCGGCGTATGGCGTTAAAATTTTTTCTAACTACGACCTACTCACTGCAGATCCAAATACCCAAGAGACCTTCGTCAACCTGAATTTAGGGGAGACCCAAGTAGGGGCGGATTTAAAACCCGCCCCTACCTCAGCGGTCTTCTGGCGGAATGATTCCGGATTGATCCTGAGACGCAAGTCAGACGATCAACCGATCACTGCCGTGGCTGCCAAGGGGAATGCGGGGGCAGAAGTTCGGAAAAAATTTCCTGAAGGATTTAGATAATCAATGAAGCTGAACGAGTTCGTGCGCTCGGTGCTGATCTTGGTCAGTCACGTAATAGATCCATTCGTGGGAATAAACAGGTCGTCGGTTCAGTCGTCGTTCCTGATTGACCGCCACTGACTTGATTTCAATCTTTCCCAATCCCGGTAGATAATTGACAATGTAGTAGCCAAGAAAGTTATCAGCCCCCCTCCGGGAACAACGTGGGCCGTAATCCCCCTGGACACTGGGACGGCAAACACCACCACTCGGAGTAATAAAGGCATGTACCGGTGGCTTTGAGTCGGTATATTTTAAATCAATCTGTTGAGGATCACTCACCTCCCAATGGCCATTGAAAATAAGATCGACCTGATGATTTTGTAAGAGCTCACATAAATCGATACGAGAAGGGTCTTCACACCCTGTAAAAGCGTGAAAGAAGACAACCTTCACAGAGTCTTCCGGTAAGTTCTCCAATTCCTGTTTCAGCCATTCGTACTGAGGCTCCCCCTTGGCCAGATAGCCCGCATTCAGGGTTCCCTCCCTATTATTGGTGGCTAGCTCTCCATTCGGAACGTTCAGCGCAAAGATATTCAGTTTTCCATAATGAACATGATAATAGGATTTCGACTGGTTATCCCCCAAAGGGTCTACATCCAGATCATCAAACGATTCTGGATGGACCGGACCAAAATTAATTTTGTTCAGATTATAACCGTTGTCACAGTGGTAATCATGGTTTCCCCAAACCTTATAGATGGGTCTTGTTTTTTCAATCAATGAAAACTCCGGAAAGAGGTTCTGGTAATACTCCAGGGCACAGCCATCGAAGTTGCTCACATCTCCCGGCATCAGGATAAAGTCGAGCGAATAAGGGGCGTGGGGATTTTCCCTCACCTGCCTGAGCGTGTTTGCACGAATCGACTCCTGGACATACTTAAAGGTCATGTCATCGATGCTCTGTTGGGCCCCCCAGGCGTTCTGCGTGACCTTCGGCCACAGGTCAGAAACAACGGCAAAGGTGATATCTTTCTGATCTTGAAGGTCATAGTTGGGGCTACGAACATATTCATGGGCATGAAGCTTCCAGTCACTACTCTCATGCCAGAAACATTTACAACCTGTTTTGTACTCAACAACGGTATCGGAAGGGATATCGTTAAAGACAGCCGCATAGCGGGAGACAACACCGCCGAACGTAAACGGCCCTTGGGTAAAAAACTGCTGCAACCCCTGCCTAAAACCGGTTCCCATGGAGAGATCTTTTTTCTTCTCCCCCTGTCGTTTAACATGGAGTCGTCCTTGTTTATCCTCATACCGGATTGTCGACTCACAAGAAGGGCCTGTCCGATCGATGGCCCTCCCCAAAAATCCTCCCTTGATTTCGATCATGTGCCAAAGGAGAAGAGTCGTTCCGTCATTGGCAAAAGTAACATGGGGCCCAAAACCGCTCGATGGGTCCCCTTCCGAATCGTAATTCGGCCAGGGGTCATTGGGTGTCCCTCTTGAAGTCTCGGTACCATTCGGAGTGGTGAGAGGCGGAGAGGTCGGCGGTTCATCATAGCTACACTCTGTCGTGTCATGATTATCATTTGGGGAGCTGCCTGTCTCACCCGGCAGATCCGGTTGCCAGATAGAACTACAGTGAGCACTCCGACATTCCTCACGGCAGGCCTGTTGGGATTCATCCCCCACCGAGGCACATCGATGGCTGCAACAGGTGGAAACACAAGAGGGATCTCTTGGATTCCACTGACAGTAACCGGGACAGCTCGGTCCATCACAGGGACGACCGGTTTGAGGGTGGCAACCACTGTTGGGATCGTTAGCCCCAGCCCCTTCACAGTATCCAGGGCAGCCTGGGTTTGTTGGGTAACGGGTACAAAAATTAGAACAACAAGGATCGCTGGGGTTCGTCCCTGTGCAGTAGAGACCGCAGTTGGGATTCTCTGGGTGACGACAACAAAATCCATGACAGGCCAGATTTTCGTCCTCATGATACTTGCAAAATTGCCCGTCATGACACCCAGCCTCTTTTGGATTTTTCTTGCAGTATTCCGGACAGGCGACATCAGAGGGAGACACCTCACACTGATGAGAAGCCTCCGCAGCCTTCAATGAAAGCGGCTTCAGCAAGAGTCCTGCTGAGACCACCATTAAAAAAATTATTGTGGATCGCCGCATCGAATATCCTCACAATCGGGGTGGTCAGCATCACGAACACACCCACAAGCATTCCTGTTTTGCGACTCGCTACAGTCGACTGCCACGACATTATGTATCGGTTTTGCCCCTTGGAGAGGCTCGTTCTCATCACCTTGAACTTGTGAAGCTCGTTGATTATTGCGGTCCCCTCTCCAGTACCTCAAAAAAGAACTGATCAACCCTTCGTTCCGTTGGGGACTGAAGCGTTCTCGAGGGGTTGATGTTTCCTGAAGGTAATAACCGGCACAACGATCGGCACGTTTCTTCTCGCCACCGGATTGATGCTCAGCCGCCATCTCTTCATCGTTCCAACGGACAAGGAGGGGGTCGCAGGGACGGGCATAAGAACTCTTAACCGTGATAAAAGATAACGCCAGCCCGGCCAGAAAGAGTGTGAAAAATCGCTTGAAAGAGTGGCTCATAAACCTCCACTCCTTTAGTAAGCAATCCCTATGCCATTTAAATCGAACCTGAAGGGGAATGGGCCGCTACAAGGCTCTCAAAATGAGAAATCGGCCTTTTTAAAGTCAAAAAAATGACGGGGTGTTTTTTCTACAGGGGAATGTTGCCGTGCTTCTTGGGTGGGTTTTTGTCGCGCTTGTTCTCGAGCATTTTCAGTGCCTGGATAATCTTCGGCCGTGTCTCTCGCGGAAAAATCACCTCATCGATGTACCCCAACTCCGCCGCCTTGTAAGGAGAGGCAAAGGTAGTGCGGTACTCTTCAACTAGCTTTGCCCTCTCCTGCTCCGGTGATTTGGATTGGGCGAGCTGATTCTTGAAAATAATATTCACTGCCCCTTCCGGTCCCATCACCGCGATCTCGGCCGTCGGGTAGGCGAAGTTGACATCGCCACGAACATGTTTTGAACTCATGACGTCGTACGCCCCACCATACGCCTTCCGGGTGATGATCGTTACCTTCGGGACCGTCGCCTCGCAAAAGGCATAAAGAAGTTTCGCGCCATGTTTGATGATCCCACCAAACTCCTGATCACTCCCCGGGAGAAAACCGGGGACATCGACAAAGGTAATGATGGGGATATTAAAACAATCGCAAAATCGCACAAACCGAGCTGCCTTGACCGAGCCGTTGATATCGAGGCAGCCGGCAAGGAAAGCCGGTTGGTTGGCGACGATACCAACCGTCTTTCCAGAAATCCGGGCAAAACCGATCACCATATTTTTGGCCCAGTGCGGTTGCACCTCGAGAAAACTCTCCTTATCAATCACCCCCTGAATCAATGCCTTCATGTCGTACGGCTTGTTGGCGCTATCCGGAATGATCTGATCGAGCGATCGGTCTTCGCCGTCCGCATCCTTCGAAGAATCCTTTGGTGAATCACCCTTGACCGGCGTCTCTTCCAGATTATTGGAGGGGAGGTAACTGAAAATTTCCCTGACGAGCCGGAGCGACTCTTCTTCATCCTCCGCCGCAAAGTGGGCCACGCCTGATTTACTGTTGTGGGCCATCGCCCCACCCAAATCTTCCTTCGTCACCTGTTCGTGCGTCACCGCCTTGATCACATCGGGGCCAGTGATAAACATATGAGCCGTCTCTTTGACCATGATGATAAAATCGGTCATGGCTGGTGAATAGACCGCCCCCCCGGCGCAGGGGCCCATGATAACAGAGATTTGCGGGATCACTCCAGAGGCCATCACGTTTCGTTGAAAAATATCGGCGTAACCAGCGAGGCTCATCACCCCTTCTTGGATCCTCGCCCCACCGGAATCGTTCAGGCCGATCACTGGGGCGCCGACCTTCATCGCATGGTCCATGATCTTGCAGATCTTCTTGGCATACGCCTCACCCAATGACCCGCCGAAGACGGTAAAGTCCTGCGCAAAGACGAAAACGAGACGACCGTCGATCGTGCCATGCCCCGTGACGACGCCATCTCCCAGGATTTTTTGCTTATCGATGCCGAATTCGGTCGAACGGTGGGTCAGGAACTTGTCGATCTCCACAAAACTGTCGGGGTCGAGGAGTTTTGCGATCCTTTCGCGCGCCGTCAGCTTGCCCGCTTCGTGCTGCTTGGCGATTTTTTCCTTGCCGCCGGCCAACTCCGCCTCAGCCCGTCGCTTTTCCAGTTCTTTGAATTTCGCTTCGAGGGACATTTTCCTTCACTTATTATTAAAGGGAGGACAAAGTCAATGAGGAGAAGATCCAAAAACTGGCCCTAGAAACCGTAGACATTACGGCGATGGCCGATCCTTAAAATCAGGACCTGGTGTCCCAAGATCTTATAAATGACGCGCCAATCACCAACGCGGAGGGACCATAAGCCCTTGGCGGTATGACGTAGCGGCTTGCCAAAATCGGCCGGCGCTTCTCCCAACCGGCTTTCGATTGATTGCTTGATCCGTTTCAGATCGGAGGCATCGAAATTTCTGACATCTTTTTTAAGACAATCTGGATGGTAAAGGATCTCGAAGGACAATCAACGCCCCACTTTTTCCCAAAATTTGGCGTGATCTAAAGCCTCAGAGGTTTTGAAACCCTTCAAACGCTTGGCCCCTTCTTTTGCCCAATAGCGGTCTTCATAATGCTCATACGCCTCACGGACGATATCCCTCATTTTCATGGAGAGAGATAATCCTTCCCTCTTGGCAAGTTTCTGCATCCATCGATAGAGGGGCGATTCCAGCACAACCATCACTCTTGGGTGTTTTGTGGCCATGTCAAAAGTGTATCTGATCTGATGAACCAAAGTCAAGGAGTGATCCAGTCGATATCTGTCACCCTCCCCTTAGTCCCCTCCCATCTCCGCCAGAGGCGGATCAGCCTCCGACTGAAAGGGAGGGGGAGTTTTAACTTCGAGCGTGGCGACGTTCTTCGCGGATTTTGAGCCGGTGTTTTCGCCGCTCCTCCGCTTCTTTGAAGCGTCGTTTCTCGATCGCTGTTTCCGGAAGGACTGGCGGCACGGCGGTCGGTTTCCCCTTTTCATCCAAACACACAAAGGTGAGGTAGGCAGAGGCAGTATGACAATGCTGGCCGGTCAACGGGTTCTCGGCCTCGACCTTCACGCCGATCTCCAAAGAGGTCTTGTGGACATAATTCAACGACGCCTTCAGATTCACCACATGACCGATCCGGACAGGGGAAATAAAATGGAGTTCATCCATTGAAACAGTGACACAGGTTTTTTGCGTGTGCCGCATCGCCACGATGGTGGCGACTTTGTCGATCCATTCCATGACCCGACCGCCAAAGATCGTTCCGAGCGAGTTGGCATCGGGCGGTAACACAAGATAGGTCGCTTCAACCTGCGATTCCTGACAGCTCTT
>JAUSKE010000022.1 GCA_030649435.1 Deltaproteobacteria bacterium | reverse complement strand
CCGGGTGAAAGACAAGGGCGTAGAGCCCCAAAGCCTCGGCCCGCTCCAGATCGTGGGTGAACGCCTCGACCGATTGGTTATGCATCGCCGCATCGGGCGAGGCGAGGTTGAGCAGGTACGAGTCGTGCGCAAAGGCGAGGCGGATCTCGTACCGCTTCATATTCTCTTTAAAGGCGCCGATCGTTTTTTCATCCAGCGGTTTGGCCGCCCACTGGTTGGAAGACTTGGTGAAAAGCTGAATGATGTCACACCCCACCGCCCGACCCCGCTCCGGCGCAAGCTCAATCCCCCCTGAAATCGACATATGGGCACCCAAAAGAGGCATCCCCCTCCTTTATAGTACCCAAAAAAAAACGCAACCCTCTACCGGATCGACCGAAGAAGGGGGCACTTTATGATAGCCCCCTCGCTTTCTCTAATCACCCCCCTCCTTACCGCTCGGGTTCCGACAGATCCCGTTCAAGCTCAGATGGACCAGGATGCTGCATGGATTGGTGAACATGCCGAAGAACTGATCGCCACCTACCCCGGCCGGTTCATCGCGGTCTTTCAAGGGGCTGTCATCGCCACAGGGGGAACCCAAGTAGAAGCCCTCGCTAATGCCGATCTGATTTTGGAGGAGGAGGACGAACCGGTTGTGATGTACATCCCCAGTGATCCTAGCCAGGACCCAGTCAGCAGGTTTTTCCTAACCACTTCTACAGCAGCTACCCCGAGCGTGCCAACCGATCTCCCCCTACAGGGAACTGATGAAGCGAATGTTCTCAGCTCCTGGAGAGGATTTTTACAAGAGGTCGCCCGTCCCAGAACACGGGAAGAGCTCACGGCGGGAGTCGTGAGACCGAATGGTATCGTTCTTCTATGGCCTCTCTATCAGGATGCCTTCAATCACAAGGTTGTCTTGGCCGCAACCTACGATAAAACGACAGGGGCCTTTCTGCAGGGAGTCCTTCATTTCGTCTATTATGGCAGAATGGGCCATATCAGTACCGTCACCCTAAGGTCCCTTGAACCGGCTGAATCAGACCTTGTTCGTTTCCTCAGGTCCCTAAAAAGAGGTCCTGGCTCGGGAGGAACCTCTTCCCCAGCCTCCGGTGGTGGAACAACCCCACCGACCTCTCCCTCCGGTGGGACCGGCCCCGCCGGTGGGCAAAGTACCCTCTCCTACCGCTGGAGTGAGCCAGCTCGGGTGGGGGCGGTTACCGATGATGGACTCCTCCTCCCAGAGGTCTTGGGCCTGCCGATGCTCCTCACCCCTGCCGGGATCATCGGTGCCAAGGCAGTTTTTCCGGTTGAAGCAGCCCCCAGATCCCTTCCCCAGCCAAGTACCCCGATTCTCCCATAATAAAAAAACTAGCAACCCCTCTTGGGACGCTACGATAATGGCGGCCAACATGGCAAATACCGGACAGATCACCACCAGAGAACAGGCCTCCCTTCTAACTGCGGCCTCTCAGTATCTTGTTAGGGTGAGGGATGAGAGAAGCCGGTCCCCATTGCGTGAGCCGGGTCAGGGTGATTTCACCCGAGAGACCCTCCACAGGGCCAATCAGGCATTGAGTCTGCTTGCCCGTGGTCAGGGCTCTCAGATGAGCGAAGCCCAGAGGGCTGCTCTGCAACGGACATTCCTCCATCTGAACGACTCTCCAGAAGTCAGACATGACACCAACGCCGCGGCCGCCCTTCAATCGGCCCAAAGGGCACTCCGGGGTTTGACCGATCCCTCCATTGTCCCACCGGTTGTCGCCAGAAGTTCATCTCCAGCTTTTCTGCACACAGCTGAATGGCCAGGACTCGAGGCCTCCCCCCCAGCCATCTACACTTGGCTTCTACGCACTTCTTGGCGCAGGACTTTACGGGATATCATCGATCCTGCCACCAGCGGTGCGGCTCAATTTGCCTTTAAAGTTACCGGTACAGAACAGAATCACACCCTGAGCTGGCTCCTCTTTAATGATGGAGAGACCCGGGTTGTTGTCGAGGCCACTTACAAGGATGGACGATTTCAAGAAGGCTGGCTCAATTTAATTGGAACAAGGGGAGAGATAAACGATGGGGCGGAACTCCCTCCATTATCCGCAGATGCTGAAACAGTTTATCGGGATCTAGAAGAAGGCCTCGTCGGCTTCTTCCTCGGTCGTTATTTACAAGCCCACCCGCTCCCGACCGCTCCCATTCCCCCAACCTTACGGCAGGTGGTTGAGGAAGGATTCACTTCCGTTTTCGGGTTACGTGGCGAAACGGCAGGCCAACGGTTCCGGCGTGAAATGGCGGCTTACGAACGAGCCTTAGAAAAGGCCCGTGCCAACGCAAGCCGTGGAGCAACCGTTTCCCTTTCTCTTTACCGTCCGGCTCCCACCGGTCGTGCCCCGGGCGGGTCCGATACCGGTAGCACACCGACCACATCCAGCGGTGAGTTTCCGCCAGTCTCCACAGGGGGAGGCCAACAAACTTCGGCAATTCAATATCGCGGTTCCCCGACGGCACCGCGCCAAGTAGTGACTGGTGATGATGTTCTTCTCGCCGACCCGGCACAAGGAGGGGCGCTACTATTTGAGGTTCGAACTCTTCAGGATGGGGCGGTTGACGTGGTTCCTGCAAAATCACTCCCTCGTGCGGCCAGTCGTCCCCTGCTCCCTTAGAAAAAATAGCAACCTCTTTCCCAGCGGGCCGATGAATCGGAGTATTTTATGGCCAAAGAAAAAATTACCGCCGCCGATGTCAGGGCCTTAAACGAGGCGGCTGGCCTCTATTTTAGGAGGGATGGGGATACACCGGATGTTCCAAAACCGGGGGTTTCTCCCCGTCCTACAGTAACGAAAGCTGCCATTGGGCGTGCCAAAACGGCACTCGATCGTCTTGTCGCGGGGCGAGGTTCCGACGGGATTGGTGTAACCGAACTGGCAGATCTGGCCAATATCCTGGACCGTCTTTCAACGAGCCCTGAACAACACCGACCGGGGGTGGCAGAGGCGATACGCAAGGCAAGCGATGCCTTGAAGGCACTGACCGCTCCTACCAAAACTTCTGCTAGGGTCACTACCGCATCAATCCCTTCTTTTTTACAACCACCCCAATTGTCGGGGCGAAACTCACCCGACCTTTCCCCTGAAGAGTTATACAGTTATCAACTGCGTGACGCCTGGCGGGTAATCCTTAGGTCTGTTATCTACAAGGCCCCTTCTAGCGAGCCACCCGGTAGACCCTTCGGTACACAAACCCCAACGGCTCAAAGGGTCCAGGTCCAATGGCTCATTTTTAAGGATGGGGATAGTTATTTTTGGCTGAATGCGACCTATCTGAACGGAAATTTTGAGAGAGTGGTATTCACAAGTAACGGTGGACACAGACAGCCTGGAGAATTTACCCTCTTTAGTAACCCTAGTAACCCTGCACCGTATGCAGCTGCAGAGCAGGCGGTGGTCGATTTTTTCACCGATCTTTACTTCGAAAGAAATCCACTCCCTCAACCGCCAACCGCTCCGACCGGTTCCCAAATAACCTTGGGTGTTCTTTCCTTTATTGTTGGAGGAGAGACGGCCGGTGACCGATTCGATCGTGAAACAAGGGACCACAACGCCGCTCTTGAAAAGGTACGACAGGCAGTCCGCAGAGCCCCTCTCCCTTCTCTCACATTTTATAAAGGCCCAGCACAAACGGGATCCGATCCTTCCCCCACAGCACCAACTAGTGCTGGCACACCACCAACCCCGGCGTCACCTCCTCCAGCAGGAGGAGCGGCGGCAATCAGCTATCGTTCGTCAGCGCGGAGGATCCGATCCAGTCTCGTCGATTCGGGGGAGCTTGTTTTTGAAGGCCCCGGAGACTTCCGGCGAGATTTTTCTACCAATCCCAACAGCTTCGCGGACCATGTCGGAGGGGCCGGAGAAAATGAGCTCCCCCGAATCGATCTCCCTCCCGCTGTCAGGCGTCCTCCACTATTCTTGCCCTAAAAAATTATGGCGATCGCCGGACTTTCAGCCACAGGCCTTATTTATCAAAGCCTGCTCGCCGCCGGTAAACGATCTCTTCCTGCTGCCGGTACGATCGACACCCCACCGGACGTAACTGCAAGATCAACCTACACCGGCCCCGAATCTCTTAGCCTAGATGATGCGATTGAAGGGATGCTCCGGGGGGATGTTGCTTCTCTTAAGGCAGTCCGTCGTCACCTTGATGCGGGAGAGATTATTCCAACAATCCTCGCCGAAGAGAGGGTCGTCAATGGGTCAACCTACAGTGATCGGGATAGTGAACTCGCACAAAATTTAATCGCGAAAGAGAAAAAAAGATTGCTCTCCCGTTTCGTCAGACCTGAAAAGATTACGCTTGAACAGAATAAGAGGGAGCTTGCGAGGATGTTCATCGCTATCGCCACCAACCCGGGTCTACCAGTCCCCCCGTTGGCCAACCTCGACGAACTCACGATCGCTGATATCAACAATTTGATCCGGCTCCAACAGGTGGCCGCGGCATTTCAAAGAATGTATAGGCCTTTGCAACTCCGCAGTATGCAACCAGCCCACCTGATCGCCTTTGCCTTGGGAAGAGCGACACAGGATGACGGGGGCTGCTACCCGTCTGCTGTCATCATGATGGATTTCGCCATGGCGATCGGCCTCCCGTTAACCCTTGTGCAGCCGGAACGGCACGTCCTCGTCTCCCTCCGACTCGAATCGGGGGAACGAGTCCTCTTCGACCCGACGAGCGGGACATTTCTGCCTGCTGATTATTACCTCTCTGCCCGTGAGATGACCGAAGATGGTTTTGACGTCCCACTCGATCGTCTTCTGATCAATCCGGTGATGACCCAAACTCAGGATGCCGCCATTGGGTCGATGCGGGTCATTAATCTTGGTACATTTTTTCCGGAAGACCCAGCCTTGATGGTCTTTAGGGCGGGGCTCCGGGCCCATGCCGGCAATAATCGCGACGCCAACCGATTGATCCAAGAAGCCTTGGGGAAAAATCCGAATCACCTGGGGATTTTAATTGCGGCCGTTGATGCCATCGGTACCAACAACCCCGAAGCGGCATTGGCTCTGACCAACCAAGCAAAAGAACTGATTGCCCATCGACTCAAACAACGAACTTTGGTCCGTTCTTCGTACGTGATGCTTTACCAAAAACGGATCGAACTGTTGGACCGGTTGGAACGGTACGACGAGGCGGTCAGCACCTTGAATGAATTGCGAGAGCTGGTCTCAACACGGGAAACGGAATCGGGAGTTTCAAGAACCCAAGTAGAGCGAGACTTTGATCAGAACCGTAGCGAAACAATTCAAGACCTGGCTTTGGCCAACCGGTGGATTGAGGCGATCAGGCTTTACCGAAATACGGTTGCCCATCTTTCTCCCGATAACGCCATGGTTACCCGTTCCAGGATTGCACCGCTCATGAATCATGCCGATTATTTCGACGCCGCCGTCCGGGCCTGGCGTGAGGTGATTACCGTCGACCCCAGTGCGGCTAGAGACCTTTACCAATTGCTGGCGACCAATGCGCAGAGTGGTGGGGCGGAAGGGATTTATCCGGCGGTCCGATTCGCCATCAAATTTGCCGAGGCGATGGCCACCGAACTAAAAGTGGTTCGCCCCAGGCTGCAAGCCGATATTCGAAGATGGCGCGCCTTGATCGGCGAAAAAAAGCCGCCACGCGGCGGCCCCAAAGGGGGCGGTTCGGGTGGAACATCGGGTGGCATCAGTTATCGCGCTTCAGCCCCAACCAAACCGAAAGGCCCGCAGGGAGGGGGGGATGAACTCCTCTCTGTCCCGGCACGAGGAGCTCTTCTTCTGTTTGACCTGCCGGAAGTCCCTGTTGAGCCAGTCCCCCTGGAATCCCTTCCACCAGCCCGTCGTCCTCTCCTCCTTCCCTAAGAGAGTTGACTTCTCGTCTGTTTTTCACGAGAGTCTTTAGGCCATGCCTTTTCCACACGAACGTCCACGACGCCTTCGTTCCCGTCACGAAATTCGTAAAATGGTCCGTGAGATCGAGCTTACGCCGGGGCGACTGATTTTGCCCCTCTTTGTCACTGAGGGAAAGAGCGGTCCGGTCCGTTCGATGCCAGGGGTTCGCCAACATACCGTTACCGAAGTCGTCAAAGAGGCGAGAGAGGTCTTTCGGCTCGGCATCCCGGCAGTGATTCTTTTCGGTATTCCAAAAAAGAAGGATGAACGAGCAAGCGGAGCATACGCCAAAGATGGGATCGTCCAACGGGCCGTTCGGGCGATCAAGTCCAAAGTGCCGCGGTTGATGGTGATCACCGACGTCTGTCTCTGTGAGTACATGAGTCATGGGCATTGCGGCATCGTTGAAAAAAATAAAATCAATAACGACAAAAGTTTAAAGCTCCTCGCCCAAACCGCCCTTTCTCACGCAATCGCCGGCGCCGATATGGTCGCCCCCTCCGACATGATGGATGGGCGGGTCGCGGCGATCCGGCAAAAACTGGATCAGGCCGGTTTTTCCGAAACGCCGATCCTTTCGTATGCGGTCAAGCAGGCCTCTTCTTTTTACGGCCCGTTTCGTGAGGCCGCTGGCTCTGCCCCAAAATTTGGAGACCGAAAAACCTACCAGATGGATTCGGCGAACTCGCGCGAGGCGATCCGTGAGGCGGAGCTGGATGTTAAAGAAGGGGCCGATATTATTATGGTGAAACCGGCACTCCCATCGCTCGACCTGATCCGTGCGGTCCGAGCCGCGGTCAAACTGCCGGTGGCGGCGTACCAAGTTTCCGGAGAGTACGCGATGATCAAGGCAGCCAGCGCCAAAGGGTGGCTGGATGAAAAAGCAATCATGATGGAATCGCTTGTGGCGATCCGCCGCGCCGGGGCCGACCTCATCATTACTTACTTTGCCAAAGAGGCGGCAAAACTTTTGTGACGGAAACTCTCTACCTTCTCGATGCCTCCGGTTACATCTTTCGAGCCTACTACGCCGTTCGACCACTCTCCAACTCCAAAGGGTTACCGACCAACGCCCTCTACGGTTTTACCTCGATGTTGCTGAAATTAATCCGCGAAGAAAAACCGGACCACCTGGCTTGTGTCTTTGATGTCGCCCGAAAAACGTTTCGAAATGAAAAATACCCCGCCTACAAGGCAAACAGGGCCGAGCCACCGGCAGATCTGGTGCCACAGTTTCCCTACTTTCGAAAAATTGTTCGGGCGCTGAACATCCCGGTATTGGAGGTCCCGAATTACGAGGCGGACGATGTGATCGGTACCGTCGCCAAAAAGATGGAGCGTCGAAAATTGAAAACGGTGATCGTCACCGGTGACAAGGACCTGATGCAACTGGTGAACGAAAAGGTCACGATCTACGAC
>JAUSKE010000018.1 GCA_030649435.1 Deltaproteobacteria bacterium | reverse complement strand
GTCGTCAAAATTTTTGATACCACCCTCCGTGACGGAGAACAATCACCCGGTTGCTCAATGGATCTTGCCGAGAAGGTTCGGATGGCGGAGCAACTCGTCCGACTGAATGTGGATGTGATTGAGGCCGGCTTTCCGGTCGCTTCGAAGGGGGATTTTGAATCGGTTCGGGCGGTGGCGCGAAAGGTCAAGGGGTGCATCGTGACCGGGCTTGCTCGCGCGACCGAGAAGGATATCGACCTTTCTTGGGAGGCGCTTCGTGAGGCGGAGAACCCCCGGTTGCATACCTTTATTGCGACCTCCGACATTCATCTTCAACATAAACTGAGAAAATCGAGAGAACAGGCGTTGGAGGAGGCGGTGGCGGCGGTTCGTCATGCGAAGAAGTATACATCCGATGTCGAGTTCTCTGCCGAAGATGCGACCCGCAGTGACCCCACCTATTTGGCCCAAGTGGTTCAGGCGGCAATCAAGGCCGGGGCCACGACGATCAATATTCCGGATACAGTCGGGTATACGATCCCAACCGAATACTCCCGCTTGATCGCCCATCTCTTCAAAATGGTTCCCGATATTGGCAAGGTGACGATCAGCGTTCATTGTCACAATGATTTGGGTCTTGCCGTTGCCAATTCGCTGGCGGCGGTTGAGCAAGGGGCGAGGCAGGTCGAGTGTACCATTAACGGGATTGGTGAAAGGGCTGGGAATGCTTCACTGGAAGAGATTGTGATGGCGCTCAAGGTGCGGCACGAAAAGTTGGGATTCGAAACGCGGGTCGTTACGGAACAACTTGTCCCCGCAAGCAAGCTCCTGGCACATATCACCGGGGTCGGGGTGCAACCGAACAAGGCGATCGTTGGAAGCAATGCCTTTGCGCATGAATCAGGAATTCACCAGGCAGGATTGCTCCGGTCAGAGCTGACCTATTCCATCATGACACCGGCCTTGGTCGGTTGGTCGGAGCATCGCTACGTTTTGGGGAAACATTCCGGTCGTCATGCCCTGAGAAAAAAACTGGAGCAGATGGGACACGCCCTTTCTGACGAGACGCTGGACAAACTGTTCGTTCGCTTTAAGGAACTGGCTGATAAAAAGAAACAGGTGTACGACGAGGACTTGGAGGTTCTGGTGGCTACCACCGGTCGTGCAGGCTCTGAAAAATACCAGCTGGATTCTCTTTCGGTCCAGAGCGGCACAACCGGCACACCAAAGGCTGAAGTTTCATTGAAGATTAATGGCAAGAAGAAAAAGGCGGTTGAAAAAGGTTCCGGTCCGGTTGATGCTGCCTTCAAGGCGATCCAAAAACTCTCCGGTTTCAAGGGGGCCTTGGCCAAGTTTAGCATCAATGCAATCACCGGCGGGATGGATGCCCAAGGAGAGGTGATGGTGGCGATCACCGAAGGGGAGCGAACCGTCCGCGGCACCGGTTCTCACACCGATATTGTTGTGGCCTCAGCCCTCGCTTACCTCAACGCCTTAAATCGTCTGGAACTCTTCAAATCTCTGCCTGCCAAACCAACCAAAGGAGTTTGATGTGGTCCAGGGGGATTGCTTTTCTTGCGGGAAATCTCTAGAGTTCGCCGACCGTGTGGGGCGGCAGGAGCACTGTCCTAACTGTGGGGCCGACCTTCACTGTTGCCGAAACTGCGAATTTTACGACCCCTCGGCCTACAATGAATGCCGTGAGCCGCAGGCCGACAGGGTTTTGGATAAAGAGAAGTCCAATTTTTGTGAATATTTTAAATTATTTAAAAATAAAAAATGACGACATTTAATATTCTCACCCTCCCTGGCGATGGGATTGGTCCCGAAGTCTTGGCCGAGGCGGTTCTGACCTTGAAACAGATCGCCTCTGTAGGGGCGTATTGCAATACGCCCCTACCTGAATTCCATATTGAAGAGGCGCTGGTGGGTGGAGCGGCGCTTGAAACGACAGGGGTTCCAATCACCGGCAAGACGCTCGACAATGCACGAAAGAGTGATGCGGTGCTTTTGGGAGCGGTCGGTGGTCCTGCCTGGGATAAACTCCCTCACGATAAGAGGCCGGAACAGGCGTTGTTGAAACTGCGTAGCACCCTGGGCCTCTATGCCAATTTGAGGCCGGTCAGGATTTCTGGCCCCTTACTCGCCGCATCCCCCTTAAAGAGAGAGGTTGTTCAGGGGACCGATATTTTGGTGGTTCGTGAACTGACCGGAGGGATTTATTTTGGTGAGCCGCGGGGCCGACAAGGGGATCGGGCGGTGAACACCGAAGTTTATTCTGTGACCGAGGTGGAAAGAATCGCTTACCGGGCCTTTGAGGTTGCTCTGACACGGCAAAAAAAGGTGACTTCTGTGGATAAGGCGAATGTTCTGGAGAGTTCGATCCTCTGGCGAGAGGTGGTGAGTCAGGTCCACAAGGAGTTTCCCGAGGTTGAGCTCTCTCACATGTATGTTGACAACTGTGCCATGCAACTCGTAAGAAACCCCCGGCAATTTGACGTGATCGTCACCAATAATCTCTTTGGGGACATCCTGTCGGATGAGGCCTCCATGTTGGCCGGCTCGATCGGGATGTTGCCCTCGGCCTCCATCGGGGGGGTAAAAAACAGGGCGGGAAAACCGGCTGGTTTGTACGAGCCGATCCATGGGTCAGCCCCCGATATTGCGGGGCAGGGAAGGGCGAACCCCCTTGGGGCGATCCTTTCGGTGGCGATGATGCTGGAACTGTCCTTTGGTCTCTCCGAGGCAGCACGGAGGGTGGAAAGGGCGGTGGAGGCGGTTTTGGAAAAAGGGACCCGGACGGCTGATCTGGCGCAGGCGGGTGAGAAGGTAACGGGCACTCACGAAATGGGAGAAAAAGTTCGAGTCGAATTGGAGAGATTATGAAAAAAGGAATTTCAAAAGAAAAATATAATGTCGCGATCCTCGGCGCCACTGGAGTTGTCGGGCGCGAGATGATTGATATCCTAGAAAAACGGCAGTTCCCGATTGGTGAGCTTCGGCTGTTTGCCTCTGAGAAATCGGTTGGTGAGGAGATCTCTTTCTGCGGAAAATCGATCAAGGTTCGTCTGGCTTCCGAAAAAGAATTTCAAGGGATCGATTTTATCATGGGGGATACCCCGACCGAGATTTCTAAAAAGTTTATCCCGATGGCGGTCAAACAAGGAGCGGTGGCGATCGACTGTTCGAGCGCCTACCGGATGGACCCGAAAGTTCCCTTGGTTATTCCTGAGGTGAACGCCAGCGCGATGGCAAACCACGAGGGGATTATCGCCGGTCCGAACTGTTCGGCGATCCCGATTGCGGTTGCTGCCAAACCGATCGATGCACGCTACGGCATCAAACGGATGGTGATTGCCACCTACCAGTCCGCCTCTGGTGCGGGTAAGGGGGGGATGGATGAGTTGGCCGATCAGACCCGTTCTCTTTTTAGCCAGCAGGAGATTATTCAAAAGGTTTTTCCCCATCGACTCGCCTTCAATGTCATTCCCCAGATCGATTCTTTTTTGCCGAACGGGATGACGAAAGAGGAGTTTAAAATTATGGAGGAGCTCCGAAAAATTCTCGATTCTCCGCGGTTGGGGCTTGCGGTCACGGCGGTTCGAGTCCCCGTTTTTTGTGGTCATTCCGCGGCGGTGGCGATTGAGACCAAAGAACCGATTGATCCGGAAGAGGTCAAAAAACTTCTTCAGGAATCCCCAGGAATTATCTTGAAAGATAATCTTCAGACAAAAGAATACCCTTTGCCGGCAGAAGTCGCTGGGACCGATGCCGTTTATGTCGGGCGGGTCCGGAGGGATGACTCTGTGCCGAATGGGATTTTGCTCTGGGTCGTTGCCGACAACCTGAGGAAAGGGGCCTCCCTCAACGCCGTCCAGATCGCCGAAGTCCTCATCCAACAACATCGCTTGGATTAGCATCCAAAAATATTTGTAATTTCACAAAACATTCCCTACAATGCCGCACGATGAAGCGTGCCGGCCTGTTTTCTCTTATTCTGCTGTTTATTTCGGCGGTCGCCAGTCCTTTTCCGAACAAAGAAAAAGGGATTTTGAGTCCCGTTTCCACCCAGTCTGTGGCCCTCCCGATCTCGGAGGATGATTTGAGCCTCACTGTCGCCTTCGGTAATTACATCAAGAAGATTGATAACGACACTGGGACATTCGCTACCGATCAGGTCCCCGCCCTGACAGAGAGTAAAGAGAGTGGCGCCGACCTTGCGGGTAACATTAAAGGGATTGCTCTTCATGGGAATTTTCTCTTTGCGACTCAGGATGACGGCGACCTGATCAAGGTCGACCTGACAAAAATCACCGAGTCTCCGACTGCGGTGAGTATCACCACAGGAGCTTTGGGTGCCGTGACCGCCGATCCAAAATCGGGGGGAGACGATAAAATTTACATTGCCGACACGCCTAACGGCAAGATTCAGGTTTTTAATACCGGGGATGGTAGCCTCAAACCGTTTGACCTCAAGGACTCTGCCGGTAAGCCGGCAACGTCAGTAGCGATGACCTTCATAAAACCGTCGGGTGGAGGGGGAAACAAGGTTTTTGTGACGTCGAACGAAGGGCTTGTTTTTGTGATGCCGGAGGGGGGAGGAGCACCGACGACGATTGATATCGATTCGGCTCACAAGGCAAACTTGACGGCGATGGCCCCGACACCGGATGGGAATTTCGTCCTGGTGACTGATGCGACCGACAGCACGGTTCGTGTGATCAGTGTTCTTACAAACAGTCAGGTGGATACCGACGGGAATGCCACGAACGGTGTGACTCCGATTTCGTTGACGATGAACAGTGCCCTGGCCGGTGTGACGGTGACGACCGTGAAAAATCCGGATGACACCTATGCCTTTGTCTCCGGGTCTGCCGGCGTTTCGGTGATTGATCTCGACATTTCGGGGACGACGCTTGTTTTGGCGACGGTTTTAGATATGAGCAAGATTGATTCCTCGGATACAAACAAGGATCCAATCGCCATTACCGGCTCTCCCGGTCCCATCGTTGCCAGCTCCGTGAGTGAGGGGCGGGTCTATACCTCCAACGCCAGCGGTACCTTGTCGCTCATCAGTGAGAAGCCGTTTGTGACTGTTTCCAGCGTACCGATCCTCGACTCGGCCGCCGCTTCTGCCGACAAACTCAAAACAGGGGGGAGTTTCACCGTTATTTTCACTTCGAGCGATGCCGGCACCTATTCCCTTAAATTAGGCGGAGATAAATCGGGGAATGGTAAGGAACTCACGACCGGTAGTGTGGCCACAGCCAATGCCAGTGTAACGACGGCAACAATCAAGTATAGCGATTTCTCTTCCCAATTTGCCGAAGGGATTAACCGGCTTTTTGTTTTTGTCACCGACAGTTCAGGCAATATCGGTCGGCGAGCGGCTGAAATCACTGTCGATACACCGCCTGCGGGGATTTCAATCAACAGCGTTGGTTTTGGGAATGGGAGTCTTTACGTCAACTTTGACCGTCTCGACGCTGCCGATATGGACCACTATAATGTCTATGCTGCCCCAAGTGCCGCTGATACGTTAACGGCAACATTGGCGACCGCTTCAGAATCGCAACCCGATTCCGGGGAGACAGTGACGGTCAAGGTCAGTGGTTTGACTAACGGGACTGTTTATTTCGCTGCGGTTGAAGCGGTCGATAAGTCTGGTAACGTCGGTGCGAGAACAAATCTGCTCGTCAGTGGTGCAGCGGCTTCCAATACCCCTGAAGAAACGGTCGGCCTCATTGGGTCGAGCGGGGAGGGCGGCGGATGC
>JAUSKE010000006.1 GCA_030649435.1 Deltaproteobacteria bacterium | reverse complement strand
GGTCCTTTACCGAAAACAGCAAGGCTCCAAAAATTTTATCATTATCGATGCCGCGATGAACGACCTGATCCGCCCCTCCCTCTACGGGTCGCACCACGAGATCCTGCCAGTCGTGAAAAACAGCCGCGCAAAAAAGAAGGTCGATGTCGTCGGGCCGGTCTGTGAGTCGGGTGATTTTCTGGCGGAGGGGCGTCTCCTCCCTTCCGTTAACCAGGGAGAATTACTCGCGGTGATGAGCGCCGGCGCGTACGGTTTTGTGATGGCCTCCAATTACAACTCCCGCCCGCGGGTGGCCGAGGTACTGGTCAACGGCAAGGAATGGTTTGTCATCCGGCAGAGAGAAGAGTATAAGGACCTTCTTAAGGGGGAGAAAGTCCCGCAATTTTTAAGAGACCGATGAAACTGCCATTCACCAAGATGCAAGGGCTGGGGAACGATTTCGTTTTTCTGAACGGCCTGAAGCTCCGCCTGCCGAACCCCCGCAAAACCGCCCGCGACCTCTGCGACCGTCGTTACGGCATCGGCGCCGACCAGATGTTGATCCTGACCAAATCCCGCAAGGCCGATTTTCGGATGCAGATCTTCAACGCCGATGGGAGTGAATCGGGGATGTGCGGCAACGGCCTCCGCTGCCTCGTTCGTTTTGTGATCGATCACAAACTTTCCAGCAAAAAGGAACTGACGATTGAAACCGGCGTCGGTCTTCAAAAGGCCAAGGTTGTGGGCAAAAACAGAATCTTGGTCGACATGGGGGAACCGATCCTGAAAGGGAAATTAATACCGGTCAACCTCTCCGGTCGGGTGATTAATCGGCCGATCAAGATCGACAGCAAAGAATTTCGCATGACCTGTGTTTCGATGGGGAACCCGCACGCCGTTATTTTCATCGACGAACTGGCCTCGTTTCCGGTCGAAAAGTATGGCCCGCTCTTGGAGCGTCATTCCCTCTTTCCGCAACGGGCGAATATCGAGTTTGTCAAAGTCCTGAACCACAACGCGATCGAACTTCGGGTCTGGGAACGAGGTGCTGGTGAAACCCTCGCCTGTGGCAGCGGTGCCTGTGCCTCGGCCGTCGCCTCTGTGTTGAACGGCTTTACCGAACGGAAAGTCGACGTCCACCTTAAAGGGGGCACCCTCGAAATCGAATGGGACCGCACCACCAACCATGTCAAGATGATCGGCCCGGCCGAATCTGTTTTTGATGGAGAGGTCGAGATTTAAGTCTCCTTCCATCCCTCTTATTTATGTCTCTCACCCCCCAAGAAGCGGCAGTCATCGGCGAAGAAGAATTAGACCGCTGGCAGGAGGCCCACGCCGCCATTGTTCAAGAAATCGAGCGCTCCCGTTTTGATTTTACCCACGACCGAAAACTCGCCCGTCAGCTCACCTCCGAACTGGTCGCCGCCACCCGCGATGAAGACAAGGCAGCCCTCGCCAGTGACGAAGCGGTCGCCCACGGCTTGACCCGCCTGCGCAAAGGACAAACCGAGGAGTTAGAAAGTTTGGAGGAGCAACCTTACTTTGCCCGGGTCGTCACGGAAGAAGAATCGCGGCAGGTCGAGTTTCGTTTGGGGACTGCCAGTTTTCCGGACCAACGGATCATCGATTGGCGGAAGGCGCCGATCAGCACACTCTACTACGACTACCGCGAAGGGGATTGGTTTGACGAAACGATCCAGGGACGCGACCGCGAAGGGTTCATCAAACTCCGCCGCTCCTACGAAGGCAAAAAATCGGAACTGCATATCATTGAAACGAGCGGTGGCACCCTCTATCGCCAAAACGGTGGCTGGAAAATCGGCGATAGTGGTGAACCACTCTCCCGCAGTCGTGAGCATGACGGCCACCTCCCGCCGATCCTTTCGCTCATCACCTCCGAACAGTTTAGGATGATTACCCGCGACCCGACCAAACCGATCATCATTCAGGGGATTGCCGGGAGCGGCAAAACCACCGTCGCCCTGCATCGTCTCGCCTGGCTCCTTCACGAAGATAACAGCCAGGCGAGACCGGAAAAATGCCTCGTCGTGATGTTCAACCGTTCGCTCAAAACCTACATCGAGACTACTTTGCCGGAACTGAATATCCATAATGTGCCGATCCGGACCTTTCACCAATGGGCCCACAGCCTCGTCACTGAAATCGCCGGCCTGCCACCGGTCGGCGTTTTTAAAAAGAGCCGCGAGCTGGAACAATTTAAATCCTCCGCCGTTTGCCTCGGGCTCCTCCTTCAATACGTCGAAAAAAACCCTCTTCGCGATTCCAAAAATTTTATCGCCGACCTCTTTCGTTTTTTCAGCTACGCCAGCCAGCAGGATCTTTTTTGGCCGCAGTGGACTCAGGTCCGCCAACAGTTGAAGGAACAGGCGGAACGTCAGGTCTGTGACCCCCAACAGGACGACCCGCTCCTCCTCCACCTGATTTTTGCGGAGCATGGCCACTACCCGGTTCGTTCGGAAAAAGCCTTGGGCCTTTGCGACCATATCGTCATCGATGAGGCGCAGGATTTTGGCCTGGTCGAGATCCGGGCCTTGCTGAATGCGGTGGACCAAAAACGGACCGTCACGATTGTGGGGGATATTTCCCAAAAGATCGTCATGGGGCGAAACTTCGACAGTTGGGAAGAACTCTTGAGAGACGCTGGTTTTGAGGAAACAACCCCTCTCTCCTTGACCGTTTCGCACCGCTCCACGCAAGAGATCATGGAGCTGGCGACCTCTCTTCGAAAGGAGGGTTCTGAAAATGCTTCGTTGCCGGCCGCGACACGGCATGGGCCGGAACCGGTTTTTTACCGTTGCGATTCTCCGGAGGTCTTGACCCCAACCATCGGCCAATGGATTAAGGCGAGAACGGAGGAAAACCCAAAAGCGCTCTGCGCCGTGATCTGCCGCCTGCCCAAGGAGGCTGAACGGTTGGTGGAGGAGTTGAGAAAAAGTGGGCTTCCTTCCGTCCGCCTCGGGCACCGGGACCAGTTTGATTTTTCCCCCGGCGTGACGATCACCAATGCGCATCAGGTGAAGGGGCTCGAATTTCGAAATGTGTTGATTGTCGAACCGTCCGAGAAAAACTATTCTTCGACGAGTGAAGAAGAAAGAAACCTGCTCTATGTGGCCACCACCCGCGCCGAACTCCGCCTCGACTTTATCGGCGCTGCCGCGCCATCAAAACTGCTTCCTGAAATTATGCGCGGGGTTTTGGGGTGAGGTACCGGGTACGGTTTTTTATGGCAGCAAATACCATGTTCCCTTGCCTGCCCCATTCCGAACAAGATGGCCTTGTTGGAGCAAGCGCCGAAAATGCTCTTTGAGCGTATTACGACTTGCACCGGTGACACGAATCATGTCGCCAATCGTAACACGGCCATGTTGTCTTGCATGGTCGATGATTTGTACGGCCAGCTCGGGTAGAGTCGCCATCATCAACTTTTCCCGTTCCATTTTAGTGGCTAAACGGCGTTTCTGCTGTTGTAAAGCGCGCATGAAAAACATCAGCCAGGGTTGCCAGTCCGGCGTAGCAGTGCGGATTGTCCCCTGAGTCTGCCGTAAAGCTAAATAGTAGCGCTCTTTGCTGTTTTCAATGACACTCTCAAGGGAACTGTAAGGCACATAGGCATAGCCGGCCTGCAACAAAAGTAGCGTCGTGAGAATGCGGCTCAAGCGACCATTGCCATCCTGAAAGGGATGGATTTCCAGAAACACAACGATAAAGAGAGCCACAATGAGCAAGGGGTGCATGCGGCCAAGTTCACGAACTTGATGCAACCAAGTGATGAGTTCGGCCATCAGACGCGGCGTATCAAATGGGGTAGCCGTTTTGAACACAATGCCAATTTGCTGCCCGGCTTCATCGAACGCAGCCACACTGTTGGATAGGGTTTTATATTCTCCACGGTGGCGATCATCCTTAACGCTATAGCGCAAAAGATCCCGGTGAAGCTGTTTGATATGATTTTCAGTGGTAGGAATATCGGCCCAAGATTGGAAAATGGTTTCCATGACTTCGGCATAACCGGCAACTTCTTGCTCGTCACGAGTGTCGAAATTTTTGATTTTCAGATTGGCAAGCAGGTGCTCCACCTCGCTGTCGGTCAATTTACTCCCCTCAATGCGGGTTGAAGAGCCGATGCTTTCAATGGTCGCCACACGGCGTAACGCTTTTAGCCTTTCAGGAGCCAAGGTACCAAGAGCACGCCATGCCCCCTTGAATTCATCAATTTCGGTAATCAGCGCCAGCAGTTCGGGAGTAATATGGATGGCATCTGTTTTAAGCATATAAGCCCTCTCAAACCATATTTACACCCATATTCACCCATAAGTCCAGCCCTATTTACACCCATATTCACCCATACAACACGGTACGATTGGAAACCACTGTGTCAAAAATCGAAACTCTTGCCCGAAATTATGCGCGGGGTTTTGAGATAGAAGAGAGGGTACCGGGTACGGGTTTTGTCGTTTGTTCGTGAGTTATTTCAGCGATTTGTAAAGCGGGGACCATCCATGAATCTCAACTCATTTTTCTCAACGACGTTTTAAGAAGGTCTTACAATTCCAACAAAGGCCATCCCATCCCATTTCTCCCAAGACCGTCCAATATCCCATTTGTGACAGAAACCCTTTTTCCCCTTTCCGATAAATCGCAACCGTTGATCCGCATTTCGGACAGGAAAAGGCAGAGAAAGTAAGCCATTGCCACAACATTGCACCTAAAACGAAGAGAAGACCACCAGGCGCTCCAAAATAAAAGAGCCCAGAAATCGCAATGACGTACATCACCCACCGAAAGGCCCTGAAAAACCTCCGAGTGGTTGTGTTGTACTGAGCTATGTAATCAGTGTCTGTAGTCATGGATACTTCCGATTTACATCATTTCTATTACTCTACTCCTGATCGCAGATTCAATGGTTTTTTGCCGTGAGGCCAAACTCAAAAAATTCTATACTGGGAACCCTACCGCCGTCCTACCCAAACCCAATGTAAAACGCCAGTCCTTATGGCTCGCCCCTTCCATTCAACTCATCCCGACGAAGTCTCCATTGCGGCATGAATCCATCCATTAATTGTTTGAACCGGTCG
>JAUSKE010000202.1 GCA_030649435.1 Deltaproteobacteria bacterium | reverse complement strand
TGTCGAATACCTAAGGAGTCTCCAATGAGCCTTCGATCGACAATGTACAAACTCCTTGCCGTTTGTTTACGCATTCCGGAGGCCTCGTGGGTGGAGGGGATCCGCCAAATTGATCCGTTCAAAAAGATTCTTCAATCAGTTTCCTTGGAAGAGCTTCAACGGGAGCATACCCGTCTTTTTTCGCTGACCGTTGCCGGAGGAGTGCCTCCTTATGAGACGGAGTATGGGCACAAGGATGTTTTTTTCAAAACGCAGAGGCTTGCCGATATTGCCGGATTCTACCGGGCTTTTGGTTTTGAAGTTTCAGATCTGGCCCACGAGCGGGTTGATTTCATCGGGGCCGAATTGGAACTTATGTTCTGGCTCACCCTGAAGGAAGAAACGGCGTCTCAGAAGGGACGGCAGGCTGATGCGAACATTTGCAAAGAGGCGGCAACGAAATTTATGACGGACCACCTGGGCCGATGGGGCTCCTTTTTTGGGGATTCCCTCGTTCGCGATTCGCACCCTTTTTATCGGTATCTGGGGGAACAATTGACCCAATGGGTTGAGTCCGAGTGCCGTCGTTTAGGGGCGGAGCCTGAAAGGGTCACCGGGTGGGAACCTCCGCCCGTTACTGCTTCTTTTGAATGTGGTCTTGACGGAAAGGAGTGTGCTTCATGAGTACCAGCACGATCACACAATATTACGAGAAGGACCATGACCGCTTAGACGGCTTGTTTAAAACGTTCCAGCGTCTGAAGAAAAGCGATTTTAAGAAGGCGAAGGAGGCCTTTGTCGCCTTTAAATTTGGACTACAGAGGCACATTATTTGGGAGGAGGAAATTCTTTTCCCGATCTTTGAAGAAAAGGGTGGTGTCTCACGCGACTCGGGTCCCACCGCCGTCATGCGGATAGAACACCGCCAGATCGGACAGGCGTTGGAAGCGGTCCATCAGGGGGTATCCCGAGGGAGTACAGAAACCGATAGTGCGGAGAATCAACTTATTTCAGTCCTCAAACAACATAATTTGAAAGAAGAGAGTATTCTCTACCCGGCCATTGATAACTTCCTTTGTGACGAAGAGAGGGGAGGAGTTTTTCATAAAATGGAAAATCTCCCGCCGGAGCGGTATGAAAAGTGTTGCTAGAGTGAAACTTCTTCTCATTAATCCAAAGTTCCCCGAAAGTTTCTGGAGTTTTTCCTGGGCCCTGGAAAATATCACGCACGACAAAAAGGCGGTCAATTCCCCCCTGGGTCTGGCGACCCTCGCCGCACTGACTCCGGAAGGGTGGGAGATTACGATCATCGATGAAAACGTCGAGCCGATCGATTGGTCCTTTGAGGCCGACCTCGTCGGGGTCTGCGGGATGGGGGTTCAAGTTTCTCGGCAAAAAGAGATTTTGAAACACTTTCGGCAAAAGGGTTGCTACGGAATCGCAGGGGGATCGTACGCCTCCCTCTGCCCGGAGGAATATTCTGGATGTGCCGACACCGTGATCGCGGGAGAGGCCGAACGGATCTGGCCGGAGTTTTGCCGCGATTTTACCGAGGGACGACCGAAGCGACATTATCAGGAGAGTGGGGAGATCGATCTCACTCTTTCCCCGGCGCCGCGCCACGACTTATTGAAACTGGATCTCTACCAGAGGGTCTCGCTGCAGTTCTCGCGTGGTTGTCCGTACCAGTGCGAGTTTTGCGATATCATCGTCATGTTCGGACGAAAACCGAGGACCAAACCGGTCGAGCAGGTGGGGAAGGAGCTCGATCTGCTTCGGGAGAGGGGGGTGACCAGTGTTTTTTTCGTCGATGATAATCTGATTGGACATATTTCCAAGGCGAAGGAGCTTCTGAGGTACTTGATCGATTATCAGGAGAGGCACCACACTCGTTTCAGTTTCGGAACCGAGGCCTCGATCAACATGTCGGCCGATCCTGAATTGATGCAGCTTTTCAGGGAGGCGAATTTTGAATGGGTGTTTATTGGGATCGAGACCCCAAATAAGGAGGGGCTCAAGGAGACGGGAAAGACGCAAAACCTGCGGGGGGACCTACTGACATCGATTCACCGAATCTATTCCTACGGCATCGGCATCTCCGCCGGTTTTATTGTCGGGTTCGATTCCGATGACCGGACGATTTTTGAACGACAGTACGATTTTATCATTGCCTCCGGTATCACGGTTTCGATGGTCGGGCTTTTGATGGCGATCCCGAAAACACCTCTTTATCAGCGGCTCAAAAAGGCTGGCCGCCTCCTCAGTACCGCGATCCAAGATAATACGCGCTCCTCAACGAATATCATCCCTCTCAAAATGACTTATCAGGAACTGATTGCCGGCTACGAGCGGTTGCACCAACGCCTTACGGAAAACAGGGCGATCTACCGGCGGATGGCTAATAAATTAAACTCCCTTAAAAATCCGCTCGGCGTATTTGATTTGTCTCTCAGGCAAAAATGGACCTACCTTTTCAGACTGATCGGTCGCGGAATCCTGCCCGGTGGGATCGGGAGAATCTATTGGTTTATCCGTTCCTGTCTCTTGGGTCTCCGAAATCCAAAAGGGCTTCCCTCGATGGTGACCGATTGGATCGCCGCCCTTTCGCTCAGGGACTACCGCGACCGTTGGTTCAACCCTGCCAAGGTTCCTCTTCAAAAGGTCATTCAACTGAAAGATTTCGATTGCCGTATGGCGAAACTCCTTCTGAAAAAGCTCAGGCGTTACCGTCATCAGATCCATATTCAACTTCCTGAAAATCTCTACCAACAGCTCCGAGACGAGATGGCCCTGTTTCATTACACACTGGTTGAGGCCCGAGCATGACGAAGATCAGACCCTCACCTGTTCACCGTCATTTCTCTATTAGCCGTCGATAGGGATGATGTCACATCAAAGGAGGTTTTATGCGTCTAGGCCCTTGGGAAATAGGTATCGTTGTTGCCGTTGTCATTCTTATCTTTGGCCCGAGCAGGCTTCCGACCTTGGGCAAAAGTCTCGCGGAGTTTTTTCGTAACTTTAAAAAGGGTGTCAAAGAGATAGAAAAGGAAACGGACGATATTAAAAAAATAGGTAGTTAGAAAGAATCTCCGACCCCGCCTTTGGCGGGGCGATAGGGTCCCGCGAAAGCGGGGCCTCCCGATGTCCTCATCCGCCAGATTTGACGAATGAGGACTGAATTGGAAAGGAGACAAGAGGTGATTTCCGCCAATGAAGCGTACGAAGTTATCTTCAAAGAAACAGCACCGTTGGGGCAAGAAGAAGTCCCCCTCCCTGAAGCGAGGGGACGGTTTCTGTCGAGTCCCATCTTTGCTCCGATCGACCTCCCGCCTTTTGATAATGCCGCTATGGACGGCTATGCAGTTGTTAGCCGCGATACGGAAAGAGGTTTTCCCGCATCGCCGATCCGCCTCAAGGTAGTTGCCTGCCTCGCTGCTGGTACCTCCCAAAAACTGCCTCTCCTTCGATCGGGTGAAGCGGTGCGTTTGATGACAGGGGCCCCAATGCCTGAGGGAGCCGATGCCGTCGTTCCTTTTGAGGAGGCTTCTGACGAAAACGGTTTTTGCCGGATTGCCGGCAAGGTTTCGAGAGGCTCTGACGTCCGAGTCAAGGGGGAGGATGTTCAGAAAGGCCAGAGGGTCCTCGAGAAGGGACAGCTCATCACCCCGCGAACGATAGCGCTCCTCGCGGCCCTTGGGATTAGCAAGGTCTCTGTCTTCAAGAAACCAAGGGTGGCTTTGATTGTCACCGGTGACGAATTGGTGGAGGTCGGTCGATCACTCTCACCCGGCAAGATCTACAACAGTAATGGCCCGGCCCTGGTGGCGGCACTCCAGGAATTGGGCATTGATCCAGAGACGGTGACCATCGTGCCCGACTCCGAAGAAGATTTGAGGGGGGAATTTTTGAAAAACCTGGATAGTGATCTGTTGATCACTGTCGGTGGGGTCTCGGCGGGGGACTATGACCTTATTCCGAAGGTTCTTAAGGAACTCGGTGCCAAGATTATTTTTCACAAGGTTTCCATCAAGCCGGGAAAACCGCTCCTCTTCGCAACATTGGTAAGGGCGTATCTCGATACGCCCCTACTGGTTTTTTCACTTCCGGGGAATCCTGTCTCGGCGCTGATGGTTTTTGATCGCTTTGTCCGTCCCGCCCTTCTCAAAATGATCGGATCTAGAAATCCCTTACGTCTCAGAAGGAGTGCCATTGCCGAGGCCGAGCTTCACGGCAGCCAAGGAAAGGAAGTTTACCTTCGCGGCATTGTAGAATACCGCGAGGGAAAATACTTCGCCCGTTCCGCGGGACCGCAGGGTTCCGCACACCTCTTACCGCTCGCCGAAGCGAATGCCGTCCTGGTGATCCCGGCTGAAAAGGGGACGATCCGGCCGATGGAATCCTTAAAGTTTGAATTCTTGGGGGAGAGATGAAGATTCATCTTCGATTCTTCGCAACGCTTTGCAACCGATTTGGAACGGGGGAGCAGGAGATTGAAATCGAGGCGCCCCAAGAGGCGAGGGAGATCTTTCGCAGTCTCTTTGAGGATCGAAACCTCGCGGACCGGATGATTCGTTTTGTCCGATTTGCGGTCAATTGTGAATATGTGTCGCCGGAAACGTTGGTCCATGACGGCGACGAGTTGGCGTTTATCCCACCGGTGAGTGGAGGGTAGAGTGATTGAGGTGACGGAAAAACCGATTGAGGTGGAAAAAGTCTTGCAATCGGTTGTTACCGAAAAGTCCGGTGGGTTTGTCCATTTCATCGGCTCGGTACGGCAAGAGAAGGGGATTTCGGGCCTTGATTACGAATGTTATCCGGCAATGGCACGGTCCATTCTGGTGAAGATCATGAATGAGGCGAAGCAAAGGTGGAAAGTTGAGAGGATGGCGATTGTCCATCGTTATGGTTGGGTTGCCGTTGGCGAGTCGTCGGTGGTGATCGCGGTTGCGGCGGAGCACCGACGGGAGGCGTTTGCCGCCTGTGAATTCGTCATTGAGGAGATCAAGAAGAAGGCGCCGATCTGGAAGAGGGAGAGATTTTCGTATGTCCAAAATAGCTGAGGTAACAGGGATAATTCTTGCCGGAGGACGGTCCAGCCGTTTTGGCGAAAATAAGGCCTTTGCGACGTTTCATGGGATCCCGCTCGTCGACCGGGTGGTGAATCTCCTCTCTCCCCTCTTTGAAGAGCTTCTATTGGTGACCAACCGGCCCGAGGAGTTTCAAAAACTTCGTCTGCCGATCCTCGTTGACCGAGTCCCTTATCAGGGACCGCTGGGGGGGATTGCAACGGCCCTGGAGGTGTCTCGAAACGACAGGATTTTTGTGGTTGCTTGTGACATGCCGATCCTCCGTTCCTCGACGATCCAAAAGGTTGTAGGGGCAGCAGGAGAATCTCACGCCGTGATCCCGGTGCATGATGGGGTGAGGGAGTATCTGATGGGGCTGTATTCCAGAAAACTCTTGCCGCGAATGCTTGAGAACCTGGAGGCGGGAAAACTCTCCGTGGCCGAACTGCTTCTTTCGGGCGTCCCGGTCACCT
>JAUSKE010000200.1 GCA_030649435.1 Deltaproteobacteria bacterium | reverse complement strand
CGGGCGGGCGCGGTCCGTAAGTGGCTCGTCGATCATGGCATCGATGCGAGCCGACTTGAGTCGATCGGGTACGGGGAGACACAACCGATCGCAGACAACAAGACCGCTTTAGGCCGGGCCAAAAACCGACGTGTTCAATTTACCATCCTCCAGCAAGAGACCCGCGTTCCGGCAGGGACCCCAGAAGCCTATTCTCCTCCGGCATCTGAACCAACACCAAACGCTCCTGGAACCAGCCCTGCTGACGGGGCCGGTCCCACCGGTGAGACTGAGCCTGGAATGGAATCAGATGTTCCTTCAAAGGTTCCCGCTCTTCCTGCGGCACCGGTAATCCCTACGCCGCCACCTGTTGTACCACCATCGCAACCGACCGTTCCATCCCCCGTCTTCGTGCCATAAGGGGTAACTGTTGATGACAGCTCGGCTTGATACTGAGGTCCGCTACCTAAAGGGAGTCGGCCCACAAATTGCCGAACGTCTCGCTAAAAAAAGTATCCTGACTATCGGGGATCTTCTTTTTCACCTGCCATACCGCTACCTTGACCGTCGCCAGCTCTCATCGATGAACCAGCTGACCCCAGGCAAAGACCGAACGATTGTTGCGGAGATTATCACCTGCGGCCCTGCCTTTATCGGTCGCCAACGAAAAAAGATTTTTGAAATCGTGCTCTCCGATGGTACCGGCCGGATCTCAGCCAAGTGGTTTCATTTCCCGCACTACTTTATTTCGCAGTATCATAAGAAGATGTGGGTCTTGCTCTCGGGAGAGGCGAGCGTCTACAACAGAGAAATTCAATTCATTCATCCGGAGGTTCAGATTCTGGACGCCGATGAAGCCCCGTTTACCGAGGCGCCCGGCATTATTCCGCTTTATCCCCTGACGGAAGGGATTGGGCAGCGGACAATCCGCCGGATCCTTCTCGCCGCCCTAGAAATGAGCGGCGACCTCGTCATCGATACACTGCCTGAATCGCTCCGGAAAAAGAATCGACTCCTTCCATTAAATGAGGCGCTTCACCAGATTCATAATCCGGAGGCCTCTCTGGAGCTTCAGGCTCTGAACGATTGCAAAACGGAAGGGCACCGTCGGCTGATTTTTGAAGAGTTCTTTTTTGTTGAGTTAGGGCTTGCCTTAAAAAGACGTGGGATCAAAAAAGAAAAGGGGATCTCTTTCAAAGTAGAAGGAAAACTCTTTGACAGTTTTCTATCCAATCTCCCGTTTACGTTGACCGCGGCGCAAAAAAAAGTGCTCTGCGAAATTTCTAAGGACATGGAGGCGCCCCAACCGATGAACCGTTTGGTCCAGGGGGATGTCGGGAGCGGAAAAACCGTCGTCTCTTTTGCCGCTGCAGCGATTGCCATCCAGAATGGGGCTCAGGTAGCGATCATGGCACCGACCGAGCTCCTCGCGGAGCAGCATTATTTAACGGCAGAGCGACTTTTTACCTCCATCAAACTGGAACCGGCCCTCCTCACAGGCAGTACGCCAAAGGATGAACGAGCCGTCTTGCTCAAAAGAATCAGCCGCGGTGACGTCCCACTCCTCTTTGGAACCCATGCCTTGCTTGAAGAAGAGGTTCGTTTTCAAAAACTGGGGTTTATCGTGATCGATGAACAACACCGTTTCGGCGTGATGCAACGAGCGCTACTAAAAAATAAGGGTGGTTCACCCTGGCCTCCCTGCGGTCAGCAGGGCAGGCCCAATGGGGTGTTACCCGACATTCTCGTGATGACCGCCACACCGATCCCTCGCACCTTGGCGATGACCCTCTATGGCGATCTGGATGTCTCAATTATTGATGAACTCCCGGCTGGTCGGCAACCGATTGAAACACGGGTTGTTGCCGAAAGGGACCGCGAAAAAGTTTATCTAGTTTTGGAAAAAACCATCGCCCGGGGGGAACAGGGGTTTATTGTCTACCCGCTCGTTGAAGAGAGTGAAAAGCTGGATCTAAAAGACGCCACTCAAATGGCAGAACGCTTGAGAGAACGTTTTCCTGAAATCGCAATTGGCCTTCTCCATGGACGTCTCTCTGGAGATGAAAAAGAGGCCGTGATGCGCGATTTCAAAAACAAAAAAATCTCTCTGCTTGTGGCGACAACAGTCATCGAGGTCGGCATCGACATCCCCAACGCCACGTTGATGGTGATTGAACATGCCGAGCGGTTTGGGCTTGCCCAGTTGCACCAACTTCGTGGCCGGATCGGCCGTGGCGAAAAAGCCTCCCGGTGTCTCTTGATGGTTGGCGGGGCCAGGTCAGAGGAGGGGAGGCGGCGACTGGCGGTCATGGAAAAAACACAAGATGGCTTCAAGATTGCGGAAGAAGATCTTGCGATCCGAGGTCCAGGAGAATTCTTGGGGACGCGCCAGTCAGGGCTTCCCGATTTTCATCTGGCGAATCTCGTCCGCGACCTGCCGATCCTGAATGTCGCGAGGGAAGAGGCCTTTAGCTTAATCGACAAAGATCCGGAACTCCGCCTCCCGGAACACAAACTCTTGAAAAAAGGACTCGCTACGCTCGCCGGATGGTGGCAGGGAAAACTGGAGCTCGCCTCAGTGGCGTAATTGCCCTTTACAATCCACCCTTTTTCTTATTTAAAAAACACTATGGAATTCGAGCGGATCAAACGACTTCCCCCTTACATTTTGGGGGTGGTGACCCAGATGATGATCGAGGCCCGTAAAAAGGGGGACGACATCATCAATATGGGGATGGGGAACCCCGACCTGACAACCCCTCCACACATCGTCAACAAACTAATCGAGGCGGTGTCGAAGCCGAAGAATCACCGTTACTCCGTTTCGCGTGGGATTCCAAAATTACGGATGGCGATCAGCCACTGGTACAAGAAAAATTACGGTGTTGAGCTGGATCCCGATAGCGAAGCGATCGCCACAATCGGTGCCAAAGAAGGTTTATCCCATCTGATGCTTGCGGTGGCGGGACCGGGTGATACCGTTTATGTCCCCGACCCGACTTATCCGATTCATACTTATGCCCCGGTGATTGCGGGGGCCGAGGTAGTTCGTTTTAGCTCAGAGCAACTCTTTGATTTCTCTTTCCTAAAGAAGAAGAAAGGGGGGCGATCTATCCTCCTACTTTCGTTCCCCTCCAACCCAACCACAGAAGTGGTGGATCTGGCCTTCTTTGAAAAGGTGGTTGCCTTTGCCAAGGAGCAGAACCTTCTCGTCGTGCACGACTTTGCTTACGCTGACCTTGTCTTTGATGGCTACAAAGCCCCCTCAATCCTGCAGGTGAAAGGGGCTAAAGAAGTGGCGGTTGAGATCTACTCCCTCTCCAAGAGCTACAGCATGCCGGGTTGGCGGGTTGGTTTCTGCTGCGGTAATAGGGAAGTCATCGCCGCATTGACCCGCTTGAAAAGTTATCTCGATTATGGGATGTTTGCGCCAATCCAGATTGCCGCCACAGTGGCGCTCTCTGGTCCCGACTCTGTGGTCAAGGAGATTTGCGAGACTTATCGGCAACGACGAAATGTTCTCTGTGAGGGATTGGAACGGGCCGGTTGGGCGATCCCGAAACCGTCCGCCACGATGTTTGTCTGGGGAAAAATTCCGGAGTCGTTTGAGAAGGTTGGTTCTCTGGAATTTTCAAAACGGCTTCTGAAAGAGGCTAAAGTAGCGGTTTCCCCCGGTATCGGTTTTGGGGAATGCGGTGAAGGGTATGTCCGGTTTGCACTTGTTGAAAATGAAAAGCGGATTAAACAGGCAGTACGAGGGATTAAAAAGGTATTGCAAAAATGACAATTAAAAAAGAGATCAAAATCGGACTCCTCGGCTGTGGCGTCGTTGGCTCAGAGGTGGCTCGTCTTTTAGATGAGAAGAAAGCCCTTCTCACTGAACGGAGTGGAGCCACCTTCATTTTGCAAAAGGTTCTAGTCCGCAATCTGAAAAAGCGGCGTGGCACCGCAATCCCTGAGAAAAAATTGACGACCAAGGCAGAAGAGGTGATCAGCGACCCAGAGATCGACATCATCGTCGAATTGATGGGGGGGATTGAACCGGCACGAACACTTATTTTGAAGGCGCTCCAGAACGGCAAACAGGTGGTCACTGGCAACAAGGCTCTTTTGGCTGAAAAAGGGAAAGAGATTTTTCAGGAAGCCTCCAAGAGAAACCGGTTGATCGGTTTTGAAGCGAGCGTCGCCGGAGGGATCCCACTTTTGAAATCGGTCTCTGAAGGATTGATCGCCAACACGATTCAAGCAAGCTACGGGATCATCAACGGAACTTCAAACTTTATCCTCTCAGCCATGACAGAGAGACATCTTTCTTTTGAGGTCGCATTAAAACAGGCCCAGGAAAAAGGGTACGCCGAGGCGGACCCAACGCTCGATATTGACGGAAGCGATGCGGCCCACAAATTAGCCATCCTCGCAACACTCTGTTACGGCGTGTCGTTCCCGTTTAGCAAAATTCATGTCGAGGGGATCAAAAATATCACGCCACTGGATATCGAAATGGCGGAAAAATTTGGCTACCGGATTAAGTTACTCGCCATCTCGCGTCAAAATAACGGAAAGGTCGAACTTCGAGTCCACCCGACGATGATCCGTCAAGACCATCCCTTGGCCTCGATTTCCGGAATCTTTAACGCCATCACCCTCATCGGCGATGTCGTCGGAGAGGCGATGTTCTACGGACAGGGAGCCGGAGGACGAGCAACAGCCTCAGCGGTTTTGAGTGATATTGTTGCAGTGGCACGCGGGTCGTCATTGCCAGTCGTTCTCCAAGATAGTGCTGTGGTGACCCCGATAGAAGAACTAAAGACTGAATATTACCTTCGCTTCTCAACCGTCGATAAGCCTGGGGTTCTCTCCCGAATTTCTGGGATTCTTGGTGAACACAGAATCAGCATCGCCTCCGTCTACCAGCACGAACAGGACGACGGTGCAATGGTACCGATCGTCATCATGACCCACGAATCGCTCGAAAAAGATGTCCAAAAAGCGCTGAAGGAAATTGATTCCCTCGATGTGGTCCTGAATAAAACGAATCTAATCCGTGTGGAAAAATTATAGTAGGCGCGCCTACACTAAATAAACATGAGCCAAGGAATCATCCACCATTATCGAAAATATCTGCCGATTGCCGAAGAAGCGATCGTAACTCTTCATGAAGGGTCAACGCCGCTATTGCCGGCACCACGCCTCGCCGAAAAAATTTTCCCAGGCATTGAACTTTACCTCAAGCTAGAAGGCTTGAACCCGACCGGTTCTTTTAAAGACCGTGGCATGACTTATGCTCTTTCAAAGGCGGTTGAATCGGGGGCCAGGGGGGTCATCTGTGCCTCAACCGGAAACACCTCCGCCGCCGCCGCCGCCTATGCCGCTCGAGCTGGCCTGAAAGCGATCGTTGTGATCCCGGAAGGAAAGATTGCGCTCGGCAAGCTATCGCAGGCGCTGATGCATGGAGCGGTGGTCTACACCATCAAGGGGAACTTCGACCAGGCGCTGGTCCTCGTTCGGGAAGTTGCCGCAACAGGAAAGGTCATCATTGTGAATTCAATCAACCCTTACCGACTCGAGGGACAAAAAACAGCCGCGTTTGAAATCTGCGACACCCTTGGGGATGCCCCCGATTATCATGTTATTTCGGTCGGGAATGCTGCCAACATTACCGCCTACTGGGCTGGTTACAAACAATATCATCGTGAAGGAAAAGTCCTTACAAAACCGAAGATGCTCGGATTTCAGGCGAGTGGCGCTGCCCCTATTGTATTGGGACGAATTGTGAAAAATCCGGAGACGATCGCGACCGCCATTCGGATCGGCAACCCGGCAAGCTGGAAACCGGCGCTCGCCGCTCGTGATGAGTCAGGAGGCTTATTCGACAAGGTGACTGACAAAGAGATCCTGCAGGCCTACCGAATGCTCGCCAGACTTGAGGGGTATTTTTGCGAACCGGCCTCCGCGGCGTGTCTTGCCGGTCTTCTGAAGTTGGCTAAAAAAGGGTTTTTCAAAAAAGGGGACCGGATCGTGGCGACGTTGACCGGCCACGGACTCAAGGATCCAGATACCGCGATCAAGAATTCCGGCAAGGTTAAAAGGATTAGCCCAAAGGCCGGGGAGATCCTGAAGGGACTCTAGAAAAAGAGACTCGACAAATTATCACCCAGCTTATAAAGGAGGGGTCATGGATAGAAACTTAGCCTTAGAAGTTGTTCGAGCCACAGAAGCCGCATCGATTGCGGCAGCCCGGGTCATGGGGCGTGGCGATAATCATCTTGCGGATCAGGCCGCAGTGACCGCAATGCGAAATTCACTCAACTCAATCCCTTTCTCTGGAACCGTTGTCATTGGTGAAGGGGAACGGGACGAAGCCCCAATGCTCTACATCGGTGAAAAGGTCGGTACCGGAACAGGCCATCCTGTCGATATTGCACTTGACCCACTCGAAGGAACAACCCTCACCGCCCACGGTCAGCCGAATGCCTTGTCAGTCATCGCCATTGCGGAAGACGGTTGCTTTCTTCATGCGCCGGATACCTACATGGACAAACTGGCAGTCGGCCCGCGTGCGAAAGGGGCGATCGACATCACTCAGTCGCCCACTTGGAATTTAAAGCAGGTCGCTAAAATTAAAAAATGTGAGGTCTCTGACCTGACCGCCATTATTCTGGATCGTCCTCGTCATGAAGATCTGATTCAAGAAGTCCGTAAATCGGGGGCCCGCATCCGTTTGATCAGTGACGGCGATGTTTCTGCCGCCATCTCGACCTGTTGGAAGGAGACCGGTATCGACATCCTCTTCGGCATCGGTGGTGCCCCAGAAGGAGTTATTGCCGCAGCAGCACTCCGTTGTGTTGGTGGTGAGATGCAGGCGATTTTGAAACCGAGAAATCAGGGAGAGATTGACCGGGCCAAAAAGATGGGCGTTAAAGATATCCATAAGGTTTACACGACCGAGGAACTGGCTCGTGGGGATGTGATGTTTGCCGCGACTGGCGTCACTACCGGTGATTTTCTAAAAGGGATCCGTTTTTTTGGCGGCGGGGCGAGCACTCATTCCGTCGTGATGCGTTCTCAGACTGGAACGATCCGCTACGTTGAAGGGATCCATCACTTCGACCGAAAACCGCCCTACTACGCTTAGCCATGTTAGGAACATCCGCGAGTATCGAAATCAAGACTTCTCCGAAGAGTGTTTACGAGATCATCACCAATTTTGAGAAGTATCCGGAGTTTCTTCCTGAGACAAAAAAGGTTGAAATTAAAAAAGTGGGACGAAGTCCCCAAGTGTATTTTGAAATCCAGGTCATCAAAAGGATCGGCTATCTCCTCCAGTTTGACCTGAAACCTCCTTTCGCCATCAGCTGGAAACTACTGGAAGGAGTCATTTTCAAGAAGAACAACGGTTCCTGGAAACTGAAAGAAGTGAAGAAGGGGGTGACAAAGGCAACCTACACCCTCGATGTTGAGTTTGGTGTTCCCGTTCCTAAAATGATCACCTCCATGCTTGTCGGCAATAGTCTCCCTCAGCTGTTGAAGCGTTTTAAAGAGAGGGCTGAAGCCTAAAACCTCTATGTCTACTGATCGATCGGAAGAGACGGCACACCTCGAAGAGCCTTCCATACGGCTGGTTTCTCTCAAAGAGGGAGGCCGTCTCACGACAGAATCTCTACAACTCCAGATCACAGAACCTTCCGGCAAAAAACAAACCCTCTTGATGAAACGATCACCGTTTCGAATTGGCAAGGGGAGTCACAACGACGTTATCCTGGCGGACCAGTACGTCTCGGATCAGCATTGTAAAATCAGACTCTCCGATGGGGATTGGATTTTGAAAGACCTGGCGAGCACTAACGGGACCTTCCTCGCAGGAAAAAAAGTCCAAGAAACGGCTCTGACCGATGGACAACAAATCCGCTTGGGTAAAACAGAAATTGTCTTTAAAACCGTCAAGACGGAAGAGCGGATTGCCCCGGATCTGGATGAAAAATTTGCCGGTCTCGTCGGCAAGAGCCAAAAGATGCGGGAACTCTTTGCCATGATTCGGCGTGTCGCCCCGTCGGCGGCGACGATTCTTATTCAGGGAGAAACCGGTACCGGTAAGGAACTGATCGCGCGTGCCATCCACCAACACAGTCTGGCCATCAAGGGACCATTCATCGCCATCAATTGCGGGGCGATCTCTTCAGAACTGATCGAGAGCGAACTTTTTGGCCATGAAAAAGGGGCGTTCACCGGCGCTGCTAATAGGCACCACGGGGCCTTTGAAACCGCCGGAAACGGAACACTCTTTCTGGATGAAATCGGAGAGCTCCCTCTAAAACTTCAGCCCAAGCTACTCCGGGTGCTAGAACAAAAAGCAGTGAAAAGGGTAGGGGGACAGCAGGAATTCCCTGTTTCTTGTCGCATCGTCACGGCAACGCACCGAAATTTAAAGGATGAGGTGAAAAAGGGGAGTTTTCGGGAAGACCTCTTCTTTCGGCTTCATATTATTCCGTTGACCGTCCTCCCTCTTCGCGAACGAAGGGAAGATATCCCAACACTCGTTCGTCACTTTCTGGATGAACAGGGGAAAAACTCCCTTCAACTCTCGGCGGCGGCCGAAAAAGGGCTGATAGAGTACGACTGGCCAGGGAACGTGCGCGAGCTAAGGAACTCCCTCACACGGGCGGTGCTCCTGACCAAAGGCCGTGAGATCCAACTTGAAGATCTGCAGTTTATGGAGGATTCTTCAAATCATGGAGATTCGCCGGACCCTTCTCTGAGATCTGCTGAACGGGATGTGATTCTGAACAAACTCAAAGAAACCGGCTGGAACAAGACCCGCGCCGCTGAAGAGTTAGGCATTGCTAAATCAACACTCTTCAAGAAGATCAAAGAGTACGGGTTGAAGCCCTAAAATATTTCCCCAACGCCAAAACCGGAAAATACTGCCGATACCCATGATACCGGATGTAGAAATGGCCCGGAAAACCGGTGCCGGTAAAATAAGGTTCATCCCAGCCCCCTTCGGGGGTTTGTTTTTTGACCAACCAGCTTATTCCTTTTTCAACCGCTGCGCTTTTTGATTCACCCGAGGCTATCAGCCCCATCAGAGCCCAAGCCGTCTGTGAAGCGACTCCCTCTTTCAACGGAACAAATTTTTTCTCAGAATAACCGGCGCACGACTCTCCCCAACTACCATCTGCCAGTTGGCAACTCTTCAACCAGGCCACTGCTCTTTGAATGTACGGTTGCCGAAGATCTTCACCAATCGCTGCGAGTCCCTGAAGAACCGCCCAAGTCCCGTAGATGTAGTTGACTCCCCATCGCCCCCACCAACCACCCCACGGTTCTTGAGTTTTTTTGAGAAAATTGAGGGCTTTCTTAATAACTCCTCCCCTTACCCTGAGACTGCGCTCAGGGCAGGTCTTAAGGGGAGGTTGGGAGGGGTTAGCTATTAAAGGTGAAGGATCATCTTTTCTAACTAACTCCCCCTGACCCCCTCTTAATCTAAGAGGGGGAATAAAATTACCCAACAATTCCAACATCCTGCCGGTAATATCTGGCGTTGGTGGGTCTAGACAGGCCCCATGATCCGAAAAGGGGATCCGGTTCACCCAGTTTTTTGTATTCTCCTTATCAAACGCGGCCCAACCCCCATTTTGGCACTGCATTGATAGGAGCCAGTCCAAGCCCCGTTTAATCGATTCTTTTTTTTCTGAACCGGGGAGTCGAACCCTTTCTAAAAAGAGGAGAACCTCGATGGTATCATCGACATCTGGAAAGTAATCATTCTGGAACTCAAAGGCCCATCCGCCAGGGCGGACCCCCTTATTTTTGATGGACCAATCCCCATAAATATCCAGGATCTGTTTTGAAATAAGCCATCGTGCAGAACGGAGCAGGGGAGGGGAATTGTCCGGCTCACCACCTTCCAACAAGGCCAGCGAGGCCCATGGCGTATCCCAAACGGGCGAGATACAGCATTGCTGATGAATTTCGCCCCCTTCCTTCGCTTGTTGAAAACTTTTCAACCCCTGCCAGGCCTTGGCAAGAGTCGGGTCCTTCATCGGGTAACCAAGAGCGGACAAGGCATAAATGGCGTACGCCATCGCTGGAAAGATATCTTCAGTCCGTTCGATATGATCCCGAATCCAGCATTCACAACGGGCAAGCATCTTTTTTTTCCCAGGATGGAGTTTCAATCCTTCCGTTTTTTTAAAAACCTGGTTGAGCAGGATAAAGATCTGTTCGCCCGAAAAGGTCCCTTTGGGATTTGGAAACGAATAATCACGCTTTTCGGAAGGGTTTTTGAAAATTTCATCGATTGAAAAGCCGGGGATCGGTCGCGATTTTTTCTGGTCGAGGACAATCAGGAGTGGCACGATCGAGGCACGGGCCCAACTGGAAAACTCATAGATGTTCACCGGAAGCCACGACGGCATCAGCATGAACCAGAGCGGCATGGAGGGACAGCTCTCCCAAGGAACGAGACCAAAGAGGGCGAGGTGAATTCGGCTAAAGACACGAACCTGTTCGGCGCCACCGGCCGCAAGGATAAAGCGTTTTGCCTTCACCATTGGTTCGGAACCGGGACTGACGCCAGCCATTTTCAGGGCCACATAGCATTCAACGGTCGCTGAAAGATCTCCGGGCCCCCCATAATAGATCGACCAGGAACCATCCTCTTTCTGTTGGGAAACAATCCGTCTGGCGAGCCCCTTTTGGAGAACCGGATCAACTCCGGTATAGTGCATCAAGAGAATCGTACCGGCACCGATCGTTTCGTTTGCCTCGAGGGTGTACCACCAATACCCTTCTGGAGATTGCTCTGAGAGAAGTCGCTCTCTGGCAAGAGAAATCGCCGCTTCTAAAGTCCGATGGGACATCTTTATTGAACCACGGTCTCGGCAGGGCCAGCGAGGAAATGCATCTCTTCTGATTTTTCCAAAATCTTGTTTGCGGTCTCCCACTCACACTCATCAAGCAGGATCCCAGTCTGGAGTAAAAGCCGATTGAACCTGGCGCCGCCGACATTCCCTAACGCCAACTCGATGCACAACTGGTGAAGCAACAGATTTTTATCCATAGCCCCTCCCCCGAGGGTAGGAAGACCTTTCGGCCCTCCTACTAAATGGACCTTAGTTTTAATAAAAGAAACAAAATAACCATTAAGTCCTATATATATAGGCATAACTATGTTTAATTAGCACCACTTTGTCAACAACTATCGCCAATTATTTTCAATTAGTTTTAGCAGTCTATCGTCTTGAAATTCCTTGATGTTTAAGGAATCCTTTGATACCAAGAAACGGCGATGCCAACACCGATCCCGTTTGGTCGCTACCTACTTCTCCGGCAACTCGCCCTGGGAGGAATGGCGGAGCTCTTTTTGGCCAAACTCCCGGGGGTCGCTGGCTTTGAGAAGACGGTCGTGATCAAGCGGATCCTCCCGCACTGGTCCACAAACAAGGAATTCATCACCATGCTGATCGACGAAGCCAAGATCGTCGTCCAGCTGACCCACCCAAACATTGTCTCAGTCTACGAACTGGGGAAGGAAGTAGAGAGCTACTACATCGCCATGGAATATGTGGAAGGGGTCGACCTCCGCCGACTGACCCAGGCCTGTCAAAAAAAGGGGAAGAAGTTGCCTCTCGCACTCTCCCTTTTTATTATTCAAGAAGTCTTGCGGGGACTTTCATACGCCCACAAAAAAACCGACCATCAGGGAAAAGCGTTGCGGGTCGTTCACCGGGATATTTCACCACAAAATATTCTCCTTTCTTACGAGGGGATGGTCAAGGTCGCCGATTTTGGGATCGCGCGCGCCGCTGACCGGAGCCACGAAACCGCCACCGGCACCTTGAAAGGAAAGTTTTCCTACATGTCCCCCGAACAGGCGAGCCAACAACCACTCGACGCCCGAAGCGATCTCTTTTCCGTCGGCATTCTGCTCTTTGAACTGGTGACCGGTCGAAAACTTTTCGGTCAAAAAACCGATATCGGAACACTCGATGAGGTCCGCAAGGCAGAAGTCCTCTGGCCCGCTGATATCCAGATCGAAGAGTCATTGAAGGCAATCCTCTCCAAAAGTCTCGCGAAAGAAGCAACGGGCCGTTTTCAGGAGGCGGCCGAGTTTGTGCAAGAGCTCCATGCCTGGGCCCGCCAGCATGGAGAGGAGGGGACGAGTGAAAAGCTAGGTTCCTTTTTGAAAGAACTCTTCGCCCACGAGATTAAAAATCGCCACCAAGAACAGGGGAAGCTCCCATTGGAAGGAACACCGATCCTCAAAAGTGGGAGAACAAAGATCTTTGTCTCCAAGATTTTTTCTTCCATCGTGCCGAACTCAAAAATATTTTTCTCCAGAAAGAAACTGATCGGTCTGGGGATGGTGATCCTGCTCGCTCTGCTCGCCATTCTTATCTCTTCCCAATTTTTCAAGTCTCCCAATGAAAAACCGACGTTGAAGATCGCCGAACAATCCACAATTGCTCAATCGCCCACACCGGAAGAGGTGGCCCTGGAGGGGAAAATATCGATTCAGGCAATCCCCTGGGCAACCGCCGCTATTGACGACCAGCCGTTGACCGATACCCCGCTCCACAAAAAAGGACTTGCACCAGGGACACATCTCGTGAAGCTCTACTACCAACCACAGAACAAAACGCTCCTGAAGGAAGTGGTCGTCCCTCCAGGAGGGTCTGTTCGCTGTCTCATTGATTTTAGCGAGTCCGAGGAAAAATGGAAATGTCACTGACCCGTAAACTCATTCCGCTCCTCTTCATCGCTACCATCGCCACGGCACAGGAAAAGCAGAAACCGTGGCAGGAACAGGTGGTTCCCTTTCAATTACCAAATGGGATGCGTTTCCTGCTCCTTTCACGTGGTGAAACGCCAACCTTTACCGCCTACATCCGATTCCGTGTCGGGGGACTGGATGAACAAAAGGGAAAGACTGGCCTCGCCCATCTTTTTGAGCACATGGCGTTCAAAGGGGGAAAGAAGCTCGGGACCAAGAACTACCCGGCTGAAAAAATCGTGCTGGATAAAATTGAAAAGGTGGGGGAGGAGCTTTCGGCCGAATACAAAAAAGGGAAAGAATCTGATCCTGAGAAAATCAAAACCCTCCGCGACAAACTCAAAGTACTCCATACTGAGGAAGAAAAGTACCTGGTGAAGGAAGAGATTTCCAAAAAAATCCAGGAGGCTGGGGGAGAACATTTTAACGCGACGACGAGTAAAGATATAACAAGTTACTTTGTCAGCCTGCCAGTCGACAAAATGGAACTCTGGGCCCAGATCGAATCCGAACGGATTTTTTTTCCCATCCTTCGTGAATTCTACGAAGAGCGGGATGTCGTTATGGAAGAACGGAGGATGCGGGTCGATGATGACCCGTCAGGCAAGCTCTACGAGACGATGATTCAGACCGCCTTTACCGAGAAAGAGGGAGCCCGGCCACACCCCTATGATTGGCCAACGATCGGTCTAAAAGAAGACCTCCTGACACTCACCCGAAAGGACGCCGAAGATTTCTTTCAAAAATACTACACACCGCAAAATGCCGTCGGCGTGATCGTCGGTAAAATTTCAATCCCAGAGACAAAGAAACTACTGACTCGATACTTCGCCAAAATTCCAGGTCATGGGCCGGCTCCAAAAAATGATTGGGAACCACCCCTCGTCTTCGAAAAAGAAAAGCGGATCACCTTCGAAGAGAAGGCGGAACCAAGGCTGATGATCGGCTTTTATAAACCAGCCTGGTCGGACCCTGAGGAAATTGTCTTTGACCTGTTGGATGAGATCCTCTCCGGTGGGCCGACCTCTCGCCTCCACAAAAAGCTGGTGACTGAAAAACGGATCGCTGCCGGCATCGAAACTTACGGCGGCGTGCCGGGAACCCGGCTGACGAATCTCTTCCTCATCCAAGGAGAACCGATCGCCCCCCACAGCCTGAAAGAACTGGAGGCCGGTATTTTGCAGGTCATTGATGAATTGAAGAAAAATGGACCAACAACGGTTGAAATGGAAAAAGCGAGAAACAAGATCAAAAGTCACCTGATCTGGGGGCTCAAAACCAATGATGGACTCGCCTCCCAACTTTCCTACTACGAAACCTTGGGGGATTGGCATTACTTGACGAACTACTTGGGCCGGATCGATGCGATTGGGCCAGAAGAGGTCCAAAAAACTGTGCAGAAATATTTCACACCGGAGAGGAGGGTGGTCGCGGAACTTAAAAAGAAATGAAACTGATCAGCCTCAAAAAACTATTTTTTCTGACTTGTCTCCTTTTGGGAAGCAAGGCTTATGCCGTCCCTTTTACACCCCCACGGCCGGAGATCCGAACGCTGACTAACGGGCTCAAGCTATACCTCCTCACCGACCATGAGCTACCGACTTTTGAGGCGAGCTTGATTATCCCGGCGGGACGGCTCTACGACCCACCGGGTAAAGAAGGGGTGGCACTCCTCACCGCAGCGGGGCTTCAATCCGGCGGGACTCTCTCCCGAACGCCGGAAAAGGTCGAAGAGGAGCTCGATTTCGTCGGTGCCTCTCTCACGATCGAGACTCAACATGAATATCAAGCGATCACTCTCCACTGCCTTAAAAAAGATGCTGAAAAAATTCTTAAACTTCTTTTCGACATCCTCTCCAAACCCCGTTTTGACAAAGACCGTTTTACTCTAGCAGTCTCCAAAGTTGAAGAGGCGCTTCGACGCCAAGATGAAGACCCACTCGAACGAGCCTTGAGAGAATTCCCCCGACTCGTCTTTGGTCCAGAGAGTCCCTGGGCCTCGAAGCCAACCCACCCATCGATTAAAAAAATTAAACAGAAGGATATCCTGAACTTTTATCAACAGACCTTTAGTCCTGAAGGATCGTCTCTCGCGGTCAGTGGTGATTTCGACGCGTCAGAAATGAGTGACCTCCTCGAAAAAACCTCAAAGGTTTGGGGTGCGAAGAAAAAACAGTTGCCCGTCGTCAAACCGATCACAGTCGAATTTTCACCGCGGACTGTCCTATTGCCAGCCTCTGTAACGCAATCGACAATCATTATCGGGCATCTGGGAGACCGGCGTGACAACCCGGATAAATTTCCATTAATCGTCATGAATTACATCCTCGGGGGGAGCGGGGCACTCACCAGTCGCTTGGGGGAGGAAATCCGTTCGCACCTCGGTAAGGCGTACCTCGTCTGGTCTGACTTTGGTTTCGGCAAAGACCATGGCCTCTTCCGAACCATCGCACAAACAGAGGTCTCCAATACGGCACAGGTGATGGAAAAGATCGAAGAGGCGATCACCAAGATGCACCGAGAGAGCGATCTCACTACCGAAGAATTGGAACGGGCAAAACGGTCGATCGTCACCGCCCTCATCTTTCAATATGAGACCCGCTTTCAGATCGTCAAACAACGGGCCCTCTTTGACTTCTTGGGGTACCCGCCCGATTATTTGGAGGTTTACAAACGGGAGATTGAGAAGATAACCAGAGAAGATATCCAACGGGTCGCCGGCCAGTACCTTCATCCCGATGGATTAAAGATACTGATCGTCGGGCCAAAAGAAAAACTGGTCCCGGAATTAAAAAAGGTCGAGGTTAAAGAGTCATTATGAGAACCGTTGTTCAACAGATTGTGACAGAGACGCTCGACTCCTGCCTTAAGAAGGGGCTCTTTTCCGTAACAGAGAATCCTCTCTTTGTGATTGAAAAACCGAAAACCAGGGAACATGGCGATTACGCCACCAATGTTGCCTTTGAAATCGGACGGAGGACGAAACAACGCCCGCAAGAGGTC
>JAUSKE010000177.1 GCA_030649435.1 Deltaproteobacteria bacterium | reverse complement strand
GACCTTAAAGTCCTCGTAGGCGGCCGAGTCCACCGGAAAGAGCCCGGCAAAGACCATTGGGTTGACCTCTTTAAATCCGGGGAGTGGTGCCGAGGTGGTGTCGTGTTCCTCGGTGATTGTATCGCCGATCCGTGTTTCATGGACCGATTTGACGACGGCGGCCAGGAACCCGACCTCCCCTGTTTTTAATTCCGAAAGCTCTTCGGCGGCGGGGCTGAAGACCCCGATCCTTTGAACCTCATAAATTTTACCGGTGGCATGGAAGCGGATCTTCATCCCTTTTTTGAGACTTCCATCGACGATCCGGATCAGAGAGACGACCCCTTGGTACGGGTCGAACCAGCTGTCGAAGATCAGGGCGCGGAGTGGGGCTTTTGCATCCCCACCGGGCGGCGGGATCAGATGGATAATCGCCTCCAGTATTTCCAAGACCCCCTCCCCCGTTTTCGCTGAGGCGAGGATTGCTTGATCAGCTGGCAGCCCAACAACCTCTTCGATCTCTTTTCGAACCTTTTCCGGTTGCGCGGAGGGAAGATCAATCTTGTTGATGACAGGAATGATAGTTAGACCGCTATCTATTGCCAGATAGGCGTTGGCAAGCGTCTGTGCTTCAACCCCTTGCGCCGCATCGACGACCAGAATGGCCCCTTCACAGGCGGCGAGGCTTCGCGAAACCTCGTAATTAAAATCGACATGGCCAGGGGTGTCGATCAGGTTGAAAAAATAAGTTTTGCCATTTTTGGCTTTATACCGGAGCCGAACCGTCTGCGCCTTGATGGTGATCCCCCGTTCCCGTTCGAGGTCCATCTTGTCGAGAAACTGATCCCTCTTTTCTCGTTCCGAAATGGTACCGGTCAATTCGAGGATTCTGTCGGCAAGTGTCGACTTTCCATGATCGACATGCGCAATGATCGAAAAATTACGGATGAACTCTGTCATTATTCCTCTCTCTTAACGGGAGAGGGATTGGTGGAAAGAGAATAGAGATCCAACTGACCCGGCATGATGACCTGATGCTTCTCAAGAATGAAATCAATCCCCTGACGAACATACTCCGCGACTGGAACGCGGGTCTTTTCGTGAAGAGCCTTCAACCGTTCGTTCTGCTCCTCGGTAATATAGATAGTCGTGGTGATCTTCTTTCGAGCCATGAGGGGGCAACCTATAAGAGGCTTGGTCAGAAGTCAACCCTGCGAGCCACGCAGGGCAAGCCGAGGGGGAAAGAGAGATTAGGCCGATCCGAGCGAGAAGAAGAGATGGGACCTTGTTACGGTAATGTACACCTTTTTTCCCTGAGTAAAGCCGCTCTGTTCGGCAACCCCTTTGGGGACATGGGCGGTGATGGAAAAACCCTTTCCGAGATCGATCTCCATCGATTCCGTTGCCCCTAGGAATTGAATCGTTTTGATTACCCCTGAGACTTCTGAACCTTCTGGTTGTGATGAGACGTAGACGTCGGTCGGTCGAAAGAGGATGGCGACACGGGTGCCATCGCTGAAGCTGTACGACCCAAACTTGAGTGGGCCCCACTGCACTTCATCGTTGTGGACAACCCCGACCAGCCGGTTGGTTTCCCCAACGAAGGCAGCGACAAACTCTGTGGAGGGTTTGTCAAAGATCGCCTGAGGTTTGGCATCCTGTTCGATACGCCCACGGTTCATCACAAGAACTCGGTCAGAGAGTTCCAGCGCCTCATCCTGATCATGCGTGACCAGAAGCGTTGTCAGTTTGATCCGGTCATGGAGTTTCCTGAGCCAGGTTCGGAGTTCTCTTCGCAACCGGGCATCGAGCGCGCCGAACGGTTCATCCAAGAGGAGCAGTCCCGGTTCTGCCGCCAGGGCACGAGCAAGAGCGACCCGTTGCCGCTGACCGCCTGACAACTGGGATGGCATTCTTCCCCCAAGACCTGAAAGGCCGACGAGTTCGAGAAGCTCCTTTGCCTTCCCTTCCCATTCCCGTCGTTTCACCCCACGGACCCGGAGGCCGAAGCCGACATTTTCCAAGACGGTCATGTGACGAAAAAGGGCGTAATGTTGAAAAACAAAACCGACCTTTCTCTCCTGAACCGGGATTCTGGTCACATCCTCGCCGTCAATCTCGATCCCCCCTGAATCGGGCCTCTCGAGGCCGGCGATACAACGGAGGACGGTCGATTTTCCGGAACCGGATGGCCCGAGAAGTGTGACGAACTCTCCATCGGAGACTGAAAAGCTAACATTATCAATCGCGCTGTAGCCGTTGAACTGTTTTCTCAGTCGTTCGATCCGGATGCTCATGATGCCTCCTCCAGAATCATTTCCTGTCGTGTCTTCCATTTGATTAGCATTTTAGTCACGAGGGTCGCAATGGCGAGAAATGCCAGAATTGAAGCGACGGAAAAGGCGCCAACCAGATTATATTCGTTGTAAAGGATTTCTACATGCAAAGGGATCGTGTTGGTCAGGCCACGAATATGCCCGGAGACGACCGAGACGGCACCAAACTCCCCCATCGCCCTGGCGTTCAAGAGAATGACGCCATAGACGAGCCCCCACCGGATGTTCGGCAGTGTCACCAGAAAAAAAGTCCGCCAGCCGCCGGAGCCGAGCGTCAACGCCGCCTCTTCTTGATCGTTCCCTTGGGCCTGCATGAGGGGGATCAATTCGCGTGCGACATAGGGAAAGGTGATAAAAATAGTGGCGAGGATGATTCCCGGAACGGCAAAGATAATTTTGATGTCGTGCCTCATGAGCCATGGGCCGAAAATCCCTTGAGCCCCAAAGAGGAGGACAAAAATCAATCCTGAAACAATCGGCGAGACGGTGAAAGGAAGGTCAATCAGGGTCATCAAGGTTCTTTTCCCAAAAAAATCGAACTTGGCGATCGCCCAGGCTGCGGTGACACCAAAGAGGAGGTTCAGTGGCACAACAACCGCCGCTGTTTGGAGTGTCAAAAGAATTGCCGCACGGGTGTAGGGGTCCCGGATATTTTTTATAAAGAGAGGAAATCCCCCTTGCAACGCCCCTCCAAAGACGGTCACCAACGGGACGATCAGAAAAAGGCCGACAAAACCAAACGCCAGTGTCATTAAAATTCTTCGGACCGGTGCCGATTCAGTAATCATCTAGGCTTCCTGTCGATGATGACTCCACCACTGGAGTCGGTTGATAATGAAGAGACAGGCGAATGAGGCGATCAACATAACGGTCGCGATGGCGGTCGCCCCGGCGTAGTCGTACTGTTCCAGCTTTGTAATAATCAGGAGCGGTGTGATCTCACTCTTCATCGGGATATTTCCTGCGATAAAAACGACCGAGCCGTATTCCCCCAATGCCCTGGCGAATGCCATGGCGAAACCGCTCATCAAGGCCGGAAAGAGGATCGGCAGGATCACATGAACGAATGTTTGCCAGCGCCGTGCCCCGAGACAGACGGCTGCCTCTTCCATCTCTTTATCCAGGTCCTCCAGGACCGGTTGGACCGCCCGGACGACGAACGGAAGTCCGATAAAGGTGAGTGCGATGATGATTCCCAGTGGTGTGAAGGCGGTTTTGATCCCGATCGATCCAAGGAGAGAGCCCAAGAGACCTCTTTCTGAAAAAGCGGTGGTGAGCGCAATACCAGCCACCGCTGTTGGGAGGGCGAACGGGAGGTCGATCAACATGTCGATGATTTTCTTTCCCGGAAAACGGTAACGAACCAGGACCCAGGCGACGATGAGGCCAAAAATAACATTGATCAATGCCGCTGTGAATGAGGTTCCAAAGCTCAAGCCAAAAGAGGCGATCACCCGTGGCGAACTGACGGTTTCCCAAAAGGAAGACCAGCCGAGCGTTGCCGTTTTCAGAAAAAGCATAGAGATCGGGATCAACACGATGATCGTCAGGTAAAAAAGTGTAAAACCTAACGCCGGGCCAAAACCGGGCAGAACGCTTTTTTGTTTCAGGAGGAGTTTCATTTGTGACCGTAGATCTGATCAAAAAGGCCACCATCGCTAAAATGGTTTTTTTGTGCCTTGGACCAACCCCCAAAGAGTTCATTGATTGTGAAGAGTTTAATTTTTGGAAATCGATCGGCATACTTTGCAGTTACTTTAGCGAGTCGGGGACGGTAATAATGTTTGGCCGCGATCTCCTGCCCCTCTTCCGAATAGAGGTATTGCAGATAGGCTTGGGCGACAGTTCGGGTTTTCTTTTTGTCGACGACCTTGTCGATCAAGGCGACCGGTGGTTCGGCCAAAATACTGATCGAAGGGGCGACAATCTCAAATTTATCTTTTCCCCGTTCCTTGATAGCGAGAATCGCCTCATTTTCCCAGGTGATCAGAACATCGCCGATCCCTCTCTCGACAAAGGTAATCGTCGACCCCCGAGCCCCCGAATCGAGCACCGGGACATTTTTATAGAGTTGGGCCATAAAGAGACGCGCCTTGGTTTCATCGTTCCCAAATTTTTTGAGGGCATACCCCCAAGCGGCGAGGTAATTCCATCGGGCCCCACCTGACGTCTTTGGGTTTGCGGTAATCACTGAAACACCTGGTTTGACGAGATCGTTCCAATCATGGATCGACTTCGGATTTTCCTTTCGAACCAGAAAGACAACGGTTGAGGTGTAAGGAGCGCTCTGGTTCGGGAGTCGGCCTTGCCAATCTTTCGGCAGGAATCCTGCTTTTTCAGAAATGGCGTCAATATCATAGGCGAGTGCGAGGGTGACGACATCGGCCTCCAGCCCATCGATCACTGCCCGGGCCTGCTTGCCAGAACCGCCGTGTGACTGTTGAACCGTGACGTTGTCTCCCGTCTTCCCCTTCCAGTATTGAGCAAAGGCGGCGTTGACCTCCTGGTAAAGTTCCCGGGTTGGGTCGTAAGAGACGTTTAGAAGTTGAAAATCGGCCGCCTGCGCGCTGAGGCCCAGAAGAAGGATTGCCAAAGTAATGTGAATGGAAGATTTCGAGTTCAACTGTTATTCAGAACAACGAGGGCGGAGACCCGTTCTTTTTTCTTCAGTTGTTCGACATAGTTTTGGGCATCCTGACGATTGCCAAAGCTACCGACCCGCACACGGTACCAGGTTCCTTTGTTCGGGATCTCAGCGATCGACATGAATGAGTCATACCCTTTCTTCTTCCACTGCTCTACTGAGTTGGAGGCCTCTTCGGGTGACGGGAAAGAACCAACCTGTACGGTAAACTTGGAACTCTGTGCCGATTTGACCCGAACAGTTTGAGGAAACATGGGTTCTTTTTTGATGGTTGGGATCTCTTTCCCAGATTTGTCCATTTCCCGGCCGCCGATGATCTGGGTCGTCTCCCCTGATTTTTTGATCTCTTCAGCCTTTCTGACCGGATTCTCAGGAGTTGCTTCGGGTGGAGTTGTCCCCTTCGCCTTTCCGTCAGTCAAGAGCTCCGGGTAACTATACCCCCCCTTACCGACGATCTCGTCGACCGATCTTGGTTCATCGGAGGGGAGCGGCGTTTCTTCTTTGAAAGAAAGTTTTGGTTTTTGGGAACCGATCAATTCTGGGCCGTAACGGGCGCCGAGGTAGAAAACGAAGAAAAGGGTCGCCAGTTCCAAAACGGCAAGCGTCATGAACTGGCCGAAGGTAAACTTGCAAAAATATTCTTCGAGTTCTTCTTTAAAGTCACTCATTCGTCAGCGAATCCATCCTTTCGGGGGCCGAAACCCCCAAGAGGGTCAGGCCATCTTTCAAAACGGTTTGAATGTGGTGGAGAAGATACAACTTCGGGAGCGCGAAGTCAACATTCTGACTCAAAATATGATAACGGGAGTCTTCTTTCGCCTTCGCGTAGTACGATTGCAACGCGCGGGCGACCTCCATCAACGTAAAAGCAACCCGATGGGGTTCCTTTTCATGGATGGCGAGCGACAGTTCATGGGGGTAATCCTGAATCAGTTGAATGAGTGCCAGCTCTTCAGGCAGCATGAGGTTTTTGACCGCGACATTTTTAAATTCGAGATGAATCCCCTTCTCTTCGGCCTTCTTAAAGATACCGCAGATCCGGGCATGGGCGT
>JAUSKE010000169.1 GCA_030649435.1 Deltaproteobacteria bacterium | reverse complement strand
CTACCACCGAGGACAAGAACACGCGTTTTCATAATAGAGTCCCTTTCTCTTAGATCGACGCTGATCTAACTAATTCAGAAAACTTTTTAGTGCAAACGGAACGGGAATGAAACTGCTCAACGTATTTTCGGCCATTATTCCCAAGTTCTTTCCGTAAGGCAGGGTCTCGAAGTTTTCGAATGACCTCGACGAGTGGCTTGACTTCTTCAGGCGGGATGCAGAAACCACAATTAGCCGAGCGAATCAAATGTTGCGGATCTTCATGACTGAAAGCTCCGATCAATGGGAGGTGGGCTGCCATGTAACCCAACATTTTTGCCGGGATCGTCGGGGCCCGGTATTCCTTCTTAAAGGAGGCAAAGGCGATATCCATGGTCCCTAAAAGTTTGGGGAACTCCCGGAGAGGAACGAAGGGGCTAAAGATGACATTCCGGACATGGCGGTTTTTGGCATGGTCGAGGAGAGTTTTGCGATTGATGCCATCCCCCACAATCCAAAACTCAAACGGTTCATTTTCGAGTTCTTTGGCGGCATCGATGAAGGTTGTTAGATCCTGTATAAAGCCGATGACACCGGTGTAAGCGACTCGGATCTTTCCGTTGTTTTTTTGTTCTCTTGGAAGACCATTATAGGGGGCCAGATCGATCCAATCAGGCATTGTGACGACTGCTTCAGGACGACCCACTTGCTGGGAGACATAATGGCGATGGGCCTCGGAGTAAACTGTTGTAAATGCCGATTCACGATAGGTTTTGTTGGCCATCTTGTCAAAAAGAAGGATCAGTTTCTTATTTCGCAAGAGCCCAAGATCGATCACATTTTTTGGAAAAAGATCATGCAGGTTAAAAATGTAGGGAATCCCCCTCAGTTTCTTTACGAGAGTTGCGACGATACCCAGAAAGAAGGGAGTGGAGTAAACGATATGGACCTCTGTCTTTGGCCGGAACAGGATGAAGATGAGAAAAGAGACGGTTGTGGCCAGATAGGAAAATGCCCTCAGAAAACGACCGGAGAGATTAAGAAATGGGATCGGGAGCCGAATGACCCGGACGTTTCCCTCCTGAACGCTTGTGATACGGCGTGAAGCGAGGCGAGCCTTCCCCTCATGGATCAACGGGGGTTGAGTGGTGAGGACTGTGACATCATGGCCTTCTGCAGCAAGGTCGTGTGCCAGTTCCTGCATCATCAGAGAGGCGGATTTGATCTCCGGGGGGTAGGTCGGCGTCATTAAAAGGACATTTTTGGAAGTTTTCATTGCTGGAGTTTTTGAACGACTTAAGGGAGGGGAGGGAGAGGCTTCCCTATGGAGATACAGGTCAGCCTTTTGTCATTCAGGTGAGGGAGGATATTAACGCAATCGATAATGATTGGCCGGCGCATCTTTTTCAGAAAGAGGTCCGGTTCGGCAGTGGCAAACTCGTCCCATTCGGTCAGGATGACAAGGCCGTCGGCATTTTCTAAGACAGCCTCTTTGCTTTTGCAGATTTCAACTTTTGAAGCGACAGAGGAGGGAAGAATCGCTGCCGGGTCATACACCTTGAGGGTCGCTCTTGAGGCGAAATCGCGGATCACCCTTAGGCAATGGGCATTGTGCGTTGATTCTGTTCCTTTCTTGTAAGCGAGGCCCCAGAGACCAATTGTCGGTCGTTTAGAATTATTTAAGACGTACCGTTCTAAAATCTTTACCAACCATTGATGTCGTTCTTTGCTGCAGGCCACGAGCGTCTTCAAAAACTTTGGTTCAAGACCTGCCTCCTCAGAGAGACGGGTCCAGGTGGAGAGATCTCTTTCAAAGTGACCCCCCGCAAAACCAAGGCCGGGCCGCCAATAGCCTGTGGGGCTAAACCGTTTGTCCAGTTTCATGGCGGCGACGACTTCATGCACGTTGGCGTCGTACCGTTCGCATAATTCAGAGAGGGTGTTCACAAAGGAGAGTTGGGAGGCGAGCAGGATGTTAATCCCCCCCTTGGCCAGTTCCGCGCTCTCGTAAGAAATACAAATTGTCGGGCTGTTGAACGGTTTCAAGACCTCCTGGACGAGAGGCGCGGCCGATTGACTCTCCGACGTTCCCAATATGGTGTACTGACGTCGGAGAAAAGTCGCGACGGCAGTTCCGATGCTGACCGTTTCAACGCAATAGGTGAGATTGAAAGGAAACCCGGGGCGTAGAGTTCGGATTCGATCGCCGATCTTTCGAGTGTAGCCAACCGGTACCTGACCCATGAAGATAAATTCAACCTGTGGCCGGAGGTGTGGGATCGCCACCCCCAGAAGGGTGTCAATCTCGGCCAGGTCGATCTTTCCCTCCTCGTCCATGGCGACATCTTTGGCGCAATAGACGACAGAGCATTCTTTAAGGACCGTTGGGTCTGAGCTAAAGGTGACGCTGGACCGGTGTTCTTTCAAAAGTTCGGGGAGCTTTGGTTCGGCGACCGGGATGACTCCGTTATTCAGATCCGTCACTGTTTTGATATCGGTATCAAAACCAATAACCTTGAATCCCAAAGAGGCGTAACCCAAGCTCCAGACGAGACCTAAGTGGGAGAGGCC
>JAUSKE010000159.1 GCA_030649435.1 Deltaproteobacteria bacterium | reverse complement strand
AGGGGAGACTCGAACTCCCAAGACCTTGCGGCCACTAGCTCCCTTGCCCCGCCAACGGCGGGGTGAACTAGTGCGCCCTGAACATTTTGTTGTGCTGGAGAGAGGACTCGAACCTCCACCCCCTTGCGGGGACTAGCTCCTGAAGCTAGCGTGTCTGCCATTTCACCACCCGGGCTAAAAATTTTACGAATGATTAGAAGTCGGCTTCGTCCTCGTCGTCAACGACCCCATCATCCCCTTCATCTTCATCATGTTCATCGAGGCCGGAGTCGTTAAAAATCTTGCCGCCACAGTTAGGACAAACCGAATCTCCAGCGGCATATTGACCACAGTGAGGGCAATAATCTTCGAGCAATTCCTCGCTCTTGTCACGTCGGGGCATGAGGCTCGCTATAGACCAATTGGTCGTTGACGTCAACACCCTCATCGTGGGAGAGTGCCCCCCATGCCGACTAGCCATTTTGCTGAAATCATCAAGGAATTTAAGCTTTCCGAGACGTTCCCCGAAAAAGTTTTGAAGGAGGCCAGTGAGGTTTCCGCCAAGGTTTCACCGGAGGAGATCAAGGGGAGAAAAGACCTTCGTTCTCTCTTGACCGTCACCATTGATGGTGAAACAGCCAAAGATTTTGATGATGCAATTTCAGTCAAACGAAATGAATCGGGGTACACCCTTTGGGTTTCCATCGCCGATGTCAGTCATTACGTCCGACCGAAGAGTTTATTGGATGAAGAAGCGATGAGTCGGGCAACGAGTGTTTATTTTCCGGGTGAATGTCTGCCGATGTTGCCAGAGAAACTTTCTAACGGGATTTGCAGTCTGAACCCTCACGAGGATCGCCTCACTTTTACCGCCGAGATCGATTTTGACGCGCAGGGGAGGCGGATTGGTTCTTCCTTCTACAAGAGTGTGATCAAAAGCGCTGCGCGACTGACTTATACCATCGTCCGGCAGGTCCTTGTCGACAAGGATGAATCGGTTCGGCAGAAGTGGTCTTCTGTTGTGAATGACCTGATGTTGATGGAAGAGCTTGCCGACCGGATCGGAGTCCAACGAACAGAGCGGGGGAGCATCGATTTTGATTTGCCGGAGCCAGAGATTATTCAGAATCTGGAAGAGGGGACGGTCGAGAAAATCGTTCGGTCGGAGCGGAACAAAGCCCATAAACTTATTGAAGAATTTATGATCGCCGCCAACGAGGCGGTTGCCACGTTTATTGCCGAGAAGAAACAGCCCTCACTCTACAGGATTCATGACAAACCTGACGCGGAGAAGATTTCCGGTTTCAGTGAACTTCTTCACCACTTGGGGATTCCTTTCCGGATCGGAAAACAAATAAGTCCTGCTTCTTTTTCAACGCTGCTTCGCCAAATCAAGGGGCGGCCCGAAGAACGGTTGATCAACACGATGCTCCTTCGTTCGATGAAACAGGCGGTCTACGATACCGACAATATCGGTCACTTTGGTCTCGCCTCAGATTGCTACACCCACTTCACCTCTCCGATCCGACGGTATCCGGATCTTGTCGTGCATCGGACTTTGTCCAAGGTTCTCGACGGAAAAAGGGGTGGTGACAAAGGGAACGAGGAGGGTGAGTTGAAGCAGCTCGCCAAGCATTGCTCCGAACATGAGAGGGTGGCGATGAAGGCGGAGTATGCCTCACGTGATAAAATTTCCTGCCTCTTTATGAAGGAGAAAAAGGGAGAGGTCTACGAAGGGATCATTGCAGGGGTGACCAAATTCGGTCTTTTTATCGAATTGATCCCTTTCTTCGTGCAAGGGTTGTTGCCGATCCGAAAATTGAAAGATGATTACTATGTTTTTATCGAAAAAAATCAGGTCCTGGTCGGACGAAAAAAGAAGCGTCGTTTTCAGATCGGGGACCGGTTGACCGTCCAGGTGGTTGGCGTCAATATGGACAAGCGTTGGATTGACTTTGAGCTGAAAAACGACTAGGTACTCCCCGATTTATGACAACCCTCTTTTTAACCGTTTATTTCGCACTCTTTTCTGTGCTCTCCATTTTTGGTCTGCACCGTTATTTCATCACCTACCTTTATGCCAAGAATAAGGGGCGCAAGCCGGAGGCGGCTCCTTTTGAATCAATCCCTGAGAACGAACTCCCCTTTGTGACCGTTCAACTGCCAATCTACAATGAGCGGTATGTTGCCCCTCGTTTGATTGAGGCGGTCAGCCGTTTGGAGTACCCCAAAGATAAATTGGAGATTCAAGTCCTGGATGATTCGACCGATGAGACAACAGCGATTGTGAGAGAGCTTGTCGAACGATACCAGAGAGAAGGGTTCCAAATGGTTTTGATCCACCGAGAGAATCGTTCGGGGTATAAGGCCGGCGCCTTGAATGAAGGACTTTCACAAATGAGGGGCTCGCTCGTCGCTGTCTTTGACGCCGATTTTGTGCCAACCGCCGATTTCTTGAAAAAGACGGTTCCCCATTTTATCGGTCGACCGAAGATTGGGATGGTCCAGGTCCGGTGGGATCACCTGAATCGCGACTTTTCGTTGCTCACGCAAACGCAGTCGGTTTTTCTCGACGGCCATTTCATGCTGGAGCATACGGCGCGCAATCGTTCGGGACGGTTTTTTAATTTTAACGGGACAGCCGGGATCTGGCAGCGGGAGTGTATTCAGTCCTCAGGGGGCTGGCATTGCGATACATTGACGGAAGATCTTGATCTCTCTTACAGGGCCCAGCTTGCCGGTTGGCAGTTCATCTTTTTGAATGATGTCGTTTCACCGGCGGAGCTCCCGGTTGATCTGAATGCCTTCAAGACACAACAGCACCGTTGGGCCAAGGGATCGATCCAAACGGCGAGAAAATTGGTACCAGTTATTTTGAAAAGCAAGTTCCCTTTGAAGGTCAAGGTGGAGGCTCTCTTTCACCTCTGCGCCAATTTTGGGTATGTCTGTATGTTGCTCGTTTCGATCCTGATGCCTTTCTCCATCTATTTGCGCCATCACCTGCATTGGGGAAGGCTCTTTATTGTGGATGTCCCCTTTTTCCTCTCCGCAACTTTTTCAGTCACCTTTTTTTACTGTTATTCGCAGAGAGAGATTTATGCCGACTGGCTCTCCCGGTTGAAGTATCTTCCCTTTAATCTCGCTTTGGGGATCGGTCTTTCGGTCAACAATTCCAAGGCGGTGATTGAGGCTCTTTTTTCGCAGAGGGGCGAGTTTACCCGAACCCCCAAGTATGCGGTTATAAAAAAGGGAGACCTCTGGAAGGGAAAAATCTATCGCGGCCGTTTAGATTTCGTCAGTTTTGTTGAATTGGCATTGGCGATTCATTTTACCATTGCCGTTCTTTATGCCTTTCAACAGAAACTCTATCTCTCACTCCCATTTTTAATGATCTTTCAGGCCGGTTATGCGTATACGGCCCTTCTTTCTTTTTACCAGTCAGAGAAGTTCTCCCATTTTTTACCGCTCCTTCGCTTTTCACCTCAAACCACCGACAAGTAAGGCCTGCCTAAATAATTGACTTTGATGCGGAGAAAGAATATAACTTTCTCTCATGAAACGAGCCGTTGAAATCACCCTTCTGAACCAGAAGTTTACCGTCAAGACGGATGCGGATGACGGGCAGGTTCAGCGGTTGACCGATTATGTGGAGAAGAAGCTCTCCGAAATGCAAGGGGGATCAAAGACGACTCCTTTGCTCGGAGTGGCCCTCTTAACCTGTCTGAATATTGCGGAAGAGTATTTTAAGTTGAAGGAGTCTCGGAGTGGTACTGTTGTGAAGGCAGAAAAAAAGATTAAGGATCTCATTCAGTTGATAGAGGAGAGGGCTTAACGTTTTTGAAGGTATCAAAAAATATGGGGTTGTTTGAAGGGCTGGGAAAAACAGTGTTATCGAGACAGAAAAAGACTTTATCCTTTTTTAATTTTAAGGTTTTTGGTGAAAGCGTCTTGATTTCTATCTGGTAACCTGCCTTCAGACGAACCCCGAGAAGGGGAGTCTTGTTTTCCAAAGCGGAGTTAAGAGTTCGTTTTCGGCAGCGGCGTGAAACGCTTGCGGCTGATCTCTGTCAGGGTTTGAGCCATCAAATCCAGGAGAAGGCGATCGCCTTTCTCAAGAGCTCTTCTTTTTCATTCAAGACAATTGGGCTTTATGCCTCCTTTCGGAACGAAGTAGAGACCTCTTTGTTGTTTGAAGCCTTTCGCAAAGAAGGGAACCCGATTTTTTACCCGCGTGTCTCCTCCGAAAAGAAGAGTTTGAGGTTTTATCAGGTCGACAATTTCGGACAGATGAAGGCAGGGACCTATGGTCTGTTGGAACCTCTGGACAGCCTTCCGGAGGCAAAAAGTCTCGACCTGCTTGTTGTTCCAGGCGTTGTCTTTGATCTAGAAGGGTACCGGTTGGGGTACGGCGGTGGTTTTTATGACCGGCTCGTTTCTTTCCCAACAGGAATCCGATTGGGTTTGGCTTATGATTTTCAAGTTATTGAAGCATTACCGCATGAGAAGAACGATGTTGTGTGTGATCTGGTGGTGACAGAAAAACGAATTATTTCTCCTTCTAACAAGGCCCAAAGGGCCTGAGAGGGGGAGGCTCCATCTGGCTTAGCCAGTGGAGGGGGCGACGTGAGCCCCTTTTAAAAAAGGAGAGGGGAACAAAATGTTTACCGAACTGAATAGCATCATTGGGATCGCTCTCGCAACTTTGGTTGTGGGGAGTTTCCTCGGTTTTTTAATCCGTCGCAAGTGGGAAGAAAAAGAACAACGTTCTGCCGAAGGACGGGTGACCATCCTCGTTGAAGAGGCGGAAAAAAAGGCGGGGGCGATCAAAAAAGAGGCGGAGCTCTCGGCCAAGGATCTTCTCTATCGGGCAAAGATGGAGTTTGAGGAGGAGACCAAGAATCGGAGGCAGGAGCTTCAGGGGCTGGAGAGACGTCTTCTCTCGAAGGAAGATAACCTGGATAAAAAATTTGAATCGATCCAGGCGAAGGAATCCGATTTCCGTCGTCTTGAAAAAGATCTGGAGGAGAAAAATAAAAAGACCCAAGAAGCGGAGACCGAATACAGATCCCTTGTCGAGGAATCAAAAAGGTCGCTGGAGAGGGTTTCCGGACTTTCTTCGGAGGAGGCTCGGCGTCTTCTGATGGATCAGATGCTCGACGAAGCGAAGCACGAAGCGGCGAAAAAAATAAAACAGGTCGAGGATGAGGCGAAGGAACAGGCTGACGTCAAGGCGAAGAAGGTGATCAGTCTTGCGATCGAGAGGATGGCCGGTGAATGGGTGCAGGAGCGGGCCGTCTCGGTCGTGAATCTTCCTTCGGATGACATGAAGGGGAGGATTATCGGTCGCGAAGGGCGGAACATCCGCTCGATCGAGGCGTTGACCGGTGTTGATCTTGTCATTGATGATACGCCGGGAGCTGTCGTTCTTTCCTCGCACAACCCGATTCGCCGGGAAGTCGCACGGATTTCTCTCGAACGACTTCTTCAGGATGGCCGGATCCATCCGGCGCGCATCGAGGAGATTGTTCAAAAGACGGCGAAAGAGATCGACCAGTCAATCCGCGAGGCGGGGCAGCAGGCGCTTTTTGAACTGGAGATCCACAACGTCCATCCGGAAATCGTCAAGCTGCTCGGGACCCTCAAATATCGATACAGTTATGCGCAGAATGTTTTGAGGCATTCGATCGAGGTTGGTTTTATGGCCGGGATTATGGCCTCGGAGTTGGGGTTGAATATGAAGGTGGCCCGTCGGGCGGGACTTTTGCATGATATCGGCAAGGCGGTTTCCCACGAGATCCCCGGTTCTCATGCGGTGATCGGCGGTGAATTTGCGAAGAAATATGGCGAGACGCAAGAGGTCTGGCATGCGGTCTGGGCCCATCACGAAGATATCCCGCAAGAGAGTGTCATGGATCATCTGGTCGAGGCCGCTGATGCCCTCTCAGGCGCGCGCCCTGGGGCTCGCATGGAACAGACCGAGGCGTATATCAAGCGGTTGGAGGAGTTGGAAAAGATCGCTCTTTCTTTCCCTCAGGTGGAAAAGGCTTATGGGATTCAGGCCGGTCGCGAACTCCGTGTGATGGTCCAGCCAGATAAAATCAATGACAGCGATGCGCTCCTCTTGTGCAAGGATATTATCAAGAGGATCGAAAGTGAACTCACTTACCCCGGACAGATCAAGGTGACGATCATTCGGGAGACACGAGCGGTTGATTATGCGAGGTAATGGTTTGTGAAAGTTCTGATCATCGGTGACATTTTTGGTGAACCGGGGCGGGAAGCAGTTCAAAAAATGCTCCCTTCTCTGATGAGTGAGCGAAAGCTCGACTTTGTTATTGCCAACTGCGAGAATGCGGCTCATGGGCGGGGGGTTAACCCAAGGATTGCGGACGATCTTTTTTCCCAGAAAATTAATGTGCTCACCTCGGGTAATCATATTTGGGACCAGAAGGAAATCATGCCGTATATCCAGGAGAACAAGCGACTTCTGAAACCTGCAAATTACCCACCAAAGACGCCTGGTCTCGGTGCCGCTATCTACGACGACTATGTGGGGATCCGTGTTGGCGTAATTAATCTCGAGGGGTTGGTTCATATGACCCCAAAGGATTGTCCTTTTAGGACCGCCGATCGGATTTTGGCGGAGTGGAAGGGAAAAACCGATCTTATTTTTGTCGATATGCATGCCGAGGCGACAAGCGAAAAAAGGGCGCTCGGCTGGTATCTGGATGGCCGTGTGACGGCCGTTGTTGGGACGCACACCCATGTGCCAACCGCGGATGCCGAAATCTTGCCGGGCGGAACCGCTTTTCTGACCGACATCGGGATGACCGGTCCTTATCGCTCTGTCATTGGGCTCGATAAAGAAGTGGCTTTGAGAAAATTCACCCTGCGAACGCCTGAAAAATTTGAGGTGGGGCAGGGAGACCAACGGTTCTCGGCCGTTTTGATTGATGCCGACGAACGAACGGGCAAGGCCGTTTCTATTGAACTGATCCACAAAAAAGTGTAGGTTGAATCAATGAATCCAGCCGACCAACTGAAAATTCTGAAACGGGGGGCTGTCGAGGTCATCTCCGAAGAAGAACTTCTCGAAAAATTAAAAAGAGGGAAGCCGCTCAAGGTCAAAGCTGGTTTTGACCCGACCGCGCCAGACCTGCATCTGGGGCATACCGTTCTTTTGCAGAAGTTAAAACAGTTTCAGGATCTGGGGCACGAAATCCAGTTTGTTATTGGGGATTATACGGCCCGTATCGGGGATCCAACAGGTCGTTCGGAAACCCGGCCGAGACTTTCTGAAGAAGAGATTCGTAAGAACGTGAAGACGTACGAGGAACAGGTTTTCAAGATTCTAGATCCAAAGAAGACGAAGACCTGTTTCAACAGTACCTGGCTTGCCAAAATGTCGGCAGCCGACTTTATCGATTTAACCTCGAAGCATACTGTTGCCCGGATGTTGGAGAGAAACGATTTTGAAAAGAGATTCAAGGGAGGGGAGGATATTTCGGTCGTAGAATTTCTCTACCCGCTCCTTCAGGCGTATGATTCTGTTCAACTACACTCGGATATCGAACTGGGAGGAACAGACCAAAAGTTTAATCTCTTGATGGGACGGACTATCCAGAAACGGTACGGCCAGGAAAGCCAGGTGGTGATGACCCTTCCTCTTCTGGTCGGGACCGATGGTATTCAAAAGATGAGCAAGTCGTATGGGAATTTCATCGGTATTGCAGAACCAGCGAACACGATGTTCGGTAAGGTGATGTCCATTTCGGATGAATTGATGTGGTCTTATTACGAACTGCTTTCTGATAAAAAAATAGATGAAATAGAGACTCTCAAAAAGAGTGTTACTTCTGGAACTCTCCACCCGAAGCAGGCGAAAATCGATTTGGGAAAAGAGATTACTGCCCGTTTCCATGGAGCGAAGGCGGCCGGTGAAGCGGCCGATGAGTTTGAAAATGTTTATGCCAAAAAGAAGTTACCGTCAGTGATTCCGGAATCGAGATTTCCGAAATCAGGGCCCCTGGTGGAGATTTTGGAGAAGTGTGGCGGCTTTAAAAGTAAGAGCGAAATTCGCCGCCTGATTGAGCAGGGGGGGGTGAAGGTTAATGACCAAAAGGTGAGCGATATCAATCATCAACTCAAAGGGCCGGGAGAGTATCTGGTGCAGGCTGGCAAGCATTGGCACAATAAGATTATCCTGGGTTGACTCGGCCTGAGAAAGGCCTACAATAAAAGCACTTTTCAGGTCTTTTTAATCTTGACGTTCTTGTTCGACTTCTGTTACACCACCGCGTCGCTCAGAAAATAGTTTGATCCTTAAAATTATTGCAGTTTTAGAATCTCTCTTTTTTGTAGATGGGAGCTCGAGGGAGAGCAGTATCTCCCTCGACTATAGCGAGCATCTGGCTTTGCCAGTGCGAGCGAAACGATCTTTGAAAACCAGGTAGCAAGCGAATCGTGATGGGCCCCAAATTTATTTGGGGAATTAACTTTGTAAAAACTCTTGCTTTAACTGGAGAGTTTGATTCTGGCTCAGAACGAACGCTGGCGGCGTGCCTAACACATGCAAGTCGCGCGAGATAGTCCCCGCAAGGGGATGTGTAAAGCGGCGAACGGGTGAGTAGCACATGGGTAATTTACCCTTCTGATCGGGACAACCCCGCGAAAGCGGAGCTAATACCGGATATGACCACGAGGACGAAAGTTCTTGAGGTAAAAGATGGCCTCTGCTTGCAAGCTATCACAGAAGGATGAGCCCGTGGCCCATCAGCTAGTTGGTAGGGTAATGGCCTACCAAGGCAATGACGGGTAGCTGGTCTGAGAGGACGATCAGCCACACTGGAACTGAGACACGGTCCAGACTCCTACGGGAGGCAGCAGTGGGGAATATTGCGCAATGGGGGAAACCCTGACGCAGCAACGCCGCGTGAGTGATGAAGGCCTTCGGGTCGTAAAGCTCTGTCTAGGGGGAAGAATGTCCAGGATTCTAACAGGATCTTGGAGTGACGGTACCCCTGGAGGAAGCACCGGCTAACTCCGTGCCAGCAGCCGCGGTAAAACGGAGGGTGCAAGCGTTGTTCGGAATTACTGGGCGTAAAGCGCGGGCAGGCGGTCTTTTAAGTCCTTTGTGAAATCCCGGGGCTCAACTCCGGATGTGCATAGGATACTGGAGGACTGGAGACTGGTAGAGGCGAGTGGAATTCCTGGTGTAGCGGTGGAATGCGTAGAGATCAGGAAGAACACCGGTGGCGAAGGCGGCTCGCTGGGCCATTGCTGACGCTGAGGCGCGAAAGCGTGGGGAGCAAACAGGATTAGATACCCTGGTAGTCCACGCTGTAAACGAT
>JAUSKE010000152.1 GCA_030649435.1 Deltaproteobacteria bacterium | reverse complement strand
TGCAGGGGACACCGGATCACCGGGAGGCGCGCGATCTTTTTGGGCGTGCGGAAGTTACTTTGAAGGAAGAAGTCACCGAACGACAGGTGATCCCAGAATTGATGAAGCCGTGGGAGACGGTCTCGATGGCAGAGGTCTATTTTTCGCAAGGGGAATTTAAGACCGCTTTTGAAATCTGTCGGACCTTGATGGACCGGGACCCGTTGGACGAACGGGCCCGGCGGCTCTACGAAAAGGTTGGAAAGATTCTTTTGGAGCGGTGGGGTGGGTGAAAGGCAAAGGCAAATGAAAAAAATTATTGTTATTCATGGGCCGAATCTGAACCTGCTCGGGCGGCGCGAGAAAAAAATTTATGGCACGATGAGTCTTGAGGTGATCAACCGGACTCTTGCGGCCCAGGCGAAAAAAGAGGGGGTCGGCATTGCCTTCTTTCAGTCGAACGTGGAAGGGGAGATTGTCGACCGGTTGCAGGCGGCCGAAGAGGAATTTGACGCCGTCGTGATCAACCCGGCCGCCTTTACCCACACGAGTGTTGCGATTGCCGATGCCATTGCCGCTATTTCTATTCCGGTGGTTGAAGTCCATCTCTCCAACATCCATGCCCGTGAAGAGTTCCGCAAAAAGTCATATGTCTCTCCTGTTGCGGCGGGGGTGGTTTTTGGTTTTGGGGTAGAGAGTTATCTTCTGGGGTTGCAAGGGGCGGTTGGTTTACTCGCCAAAAGGAAAAAGAAATAATGGACAAAGATAAGATCCTGATCGCGGCGGACAAGTTTGTTCGTGAGAACAAATTGGACAAGGCGATCAAGGAGTACCAGAAGATCGTGACTGAAGACCCGTCCGACCTACGCGTGAAGCTCAAAATTGGCGACCTCTACGCCAAGAGAAAAGAGCTTCCCCAGGCCCTCAAGACCTACCGTGAGGTGGCGGAGAGCTACGAGAAGGAAAGTTTTCACTTGAAGGCGATGGCGGTCTACAAGACGGTCCTCAAGCTGAACCCGACATTGATCGATGTGAACGAACGGTTGGGGAATCTCTACCGTCTGGTCGGTCTCGACCAGGATGCGGTCAATCAATACATGATCGTCGCTGGTTATTACGACAGCAAGGGGATGACCAAAGAGGCGCTCGCTGTGCGAAAGAAGATTATCGAGATCGACCCCTCCAGCGCGACGAGTCGGGTGCGTCTCGCCGAACTTTTTCAGAGCGATGGTCAGGAAGACGAGTCGATCCGGGAGTATGAGCATGCGGCCGAGCTCTACAAGAAGGGGCGAAACCCGCAAGGGTTGGTCGAGGTGTATGAGAAGGTTCTTTTTTACCGCCCCGGCAATATCCCGATGCTTCGGGCCCTGCTTCGGATCTATTTTGACCGAAAAGATTTCCAAAAAATGATCAAACGGCTTGAGGCAGCACCCGAAGCGGCGAAGAAAGATCTTGTCTTGCAACAACTCTGGGCCGAGGCGTTGGTCGATATGAGCCAGCTCGAGGCGGCCCGTAGGCACTTTAAGGATCTTTACCGGAGTTGTGTGGAGATGAAGGATGAAGAGAGGGCGGCAGAGGTGCATGCCCGAATCTTGAGGGAATTTTCCGATGACGAGGAATATTTAAAAGAGATCACCGCGATTCGCGAAGAGGCTGGCTTTTCCCACGAGATGATCGAAGCAAGCTACCGCGCCGACCTTGAATCAACCCAGATGGTCGACCTCAAAAAATTGGAAGAGATGGAAAAGAAGGGGAAGAAGAAGTAATAAGGAGATGGTTCGACCCTGCCAACAGACTCATGGCAGGCAGGCTCACCATGCCTGTTATATTTCAAGGGACACTGTGAATTAAAATTGGACATGGTGAGCCTGCCTGCCCTAGGTTCCTGCGTAGGGTCGAACCATGGACCCTTCGACTTTGCTCAGGGTGTCCGTGAGTTATGGACACGGTGATCTCAACACACGGACATGGTGAGCGGAGTCGAACCATAACTATCCTATAAAATAGAAGTATTACGGGAACAACGATCTCGGTAAAATTTGAAGAGCTTTTGCAATTCTTTCAACTGAATCCAAGGTTAGATTGACTGTTCCCGCTTCGATCCTCTGGTAGTATTTATAGTGAAAGCCAGTAATTTCAGCCAGTTTCTCCTGTGTTAACTTCCTTTTGAGACGAAGGCTCTTAATATTTTTTGAGACTCGATTCCGCAGGTGATGCTGAGGCATACCTACTTATAAATAGGCCTTGCCTTCTTAAACACCTCACTATAGGTAGGTGTCAAAATAAAAGATAGAGGAGACGCTATTATGAAAATGATCCTAGCTCTAATGATCATTGTTTATGCAACCTATGGGTGCATTCCAGTATTAATTGGAGGAGCTTTTTACAAAGGCTCCAAGACTAAAGGTCAGCGGCAGGAGTTTACCACTCAATTTCAAAAGACCAATATGGAAAGAGAAGAGAAGCATTTGAAGCCTTTAGATTGGTGTTCTGAGGCTTACAAGTTTGACTCAAAATGGGCCTCAAAAGATAAAGCGTGTGCGAAGAGAATCAAAGCCTATCAATCTGGAGATTTGGAAGCGATTGATATGGGGGATCAAAAGAATCAAACTCAAAAGAAGAATCCTTAATTGAATCCTATACGATTAAAAAAGGGAGGTATTATGAGAAAGTACTTATTGCTTGCGATATTATTAGCTGGTTGTGGCGGGGATGGTCCCGGGGATTCAGTAGCACCCTCTGTTTCAAACGGAACCCTTGATTTTAGTGGGACGTATAGTTTAAGGGACCATAATTGTACGGGCAACCCTATAGCAGAATTTGTGATTGTAGATACTGGGGAAACGAATGTTTCTATTACAGTATCAGATAGTGGGGATAACGCGTTTTTACAGAAGGGGGATCAATTTAATGCCCCCGTTATTGAGTATAAGGGGATTCCACTGATTGATGCCAGTTCAAAAGTGGGTTGCATTGCCGGTTTCGTTGAGAATGAAAAAACAGCTGAGGCTGCAACTCAGATTAATGTTGATAAGAGTGATTTAATCACTGTTTGCACCGATAACTCTGCTGATGGTAAATGTTCAGCGAGTTATCAGCATGACAAGTAATTATCTAACAGCAACTTAATTTAAGTTTAGTTGAGCCGTGGTTTTCTAGGTTGTGGTTCGACTCCGCTTTGCTTTGCTCACCATGTCCTTATTTTGTGCCACCACACCCTTCTTCCGATTTCTCTTTTATTTTTTCCCCTTTGAGAGTCTCTTTAACGCCTCCCAATCTTCTTTGATCAGGGCTTCCTTTTTCTTCCGACTCCACTTCTTGATCTGAATCTCGCGCGCTATTGCTTCGGGCCAGGAGGGGAATTCATTGGCAAAGACGAGTTCGACCGGTCGTTTGTTATAAGTGTAGGAACCTTCGAGTCCTTGTTGGTGCTCAGCCAGTCTTTTCTCTGGGTTTGCGGCCGTGCCGGTATAGTAGGAACCGTCCCGGCATTTTAGGATGTAGAGCCAGGGCATTGAGTGTCATGGTTCGACCCTACGCAGGAACCTAGGGCAGGCAGGCT
>JAUSKE010000151.1 GCA_030649435.1 Deltaproteobacteria bacterium | reverse complement strand
GTTTAAGAAGGGGGATGTCGTCGAGGTGGTTGTCTTGAATATCGACAAGGAAAATGAGCGCTTTTCGTTGGGGATGAAACAGTTTTCCGAGGATCACTGGCCGCATGTGCTCAAAGATTACGCGATCGGCACAAAGGTCTCTGGAACTGTCGTTTCTTCCGGAGATAAAGGGGTTGTTGTTGAATTACAGACAGGGATTGAGGGTTTTATCGCCAAGACAGATCTACCCGAGGCGGATCAGGCAGGTCTTGCAGAACGATTCCCTCTGAACGGTTCGCTTGACGTTGTCGTTCAAACGCTAGACGAGAGGGATCACAAGATCCTCTTGGGTCTCGCTTCGCTCGCCCCAGAAGGAGGAGAGGCTGTAAAGAAGTCTAGAGGAAAGAAGTCTTGAAGCGGGTTTTAACTTGGTTCCTGTCCGTCGTTGGTTTCTTTTTACTCTCCGTTGGTTTTTTTGTCGCCGTTGTGACTTACCTCTCCTCTGAATCTCCACTCGAAAAAGGGAATCTCGCCCTTATTGAGATCGAAGGGCCGATCTACGAATCGAAGGCGATCCTCAAACAACTAGAAAAAGTCCGAAAGAATGATGATTTTAAGGCTGTGGTCATTCGGGTGAATTCCCCTGGGGGGACTGTTGCCTCATCACAGGAAATCCATGATGCCGTCCTCCGCTTAAAGGGGGAGGGAAAAAAGAAGGTGATTGTTTCGATGGAAACAGTCGCCGCTTCCGGAGGGTATTATCTTTCCGCACCGGCTGACTGGATCGTCGCCAACCCGGGGACACTGACTGGCAGTATCGGTGTTCGTCTGCAGACGATGAACCTCGAGGACTTGATGAAGTGGGTCCACCTCAAACCGGAAACGTTGAAGAGCGGGCATTATAAAGATATCGGCTCGCCGTTTCGCCAGATGACGCCAGAGGAAAGAGGGATCCTCGAGGCACTTTTAAAAGATATGCATGGTCAATTTAAAGAAGCCGTGGCGCAGGGCAGAGGGCTTTCGGCCGCCGAAGTGGATCTCCTTGCCGATGGTCGTGTTTTTAGCGGGCGAGAGGCGTTGGAGAAAAAATTGGTGGACCAGTTAGGTTCGCTTGAGGCGGCGGTGACCAAGGCGGGAGAACTGGCTGGGATCAAGGGAGAACCCAAGGTGGTGACGATCCCGAAGGAGAAGCGCAGTATTCTCGACCTTGTTTTGGGAGAGGCGTCCGGTTCAGTTCAACAACTTTTGAGCGGGTTGCAAATGGCCGGTCACCTGTGGCCCGTCTATTTATGGTAAGGAGTCACTATGAATAAGAGCGATCTCGTCGTTTCGTTGGATAAAAAGATGTCTCACCTGTCCCACCGGGATGTGGATACTATTGTCGACACCATCTTTAACCGGATGACCGAGGCGTTGGTCAAGGGAGACCGGATTGAGATTCGGGGATTCGGGACTTTTGAGATCCGCGTCCGGGAACCTCGCCTTGGAAGAAACCCAAAATCAGGGGCGAAGGTTTCGATCGATACCCGAAAGGTCCCCTTTTTCAAAACCGGTAAAGAACTCAAGGAAAGGATTAACAACGGCTCATGAAGGTACTCTGGGCCCCCTGGAGGATGGAGTTTATCCTGGCCAAGAAGACGAAGGCCTGTATCTTCTGCCGGATTTTGAAGGAAAAGAAGGATCGAAAGAACCTGATCCTTGCCCGAAAGAAACACTGTTTTGTCGTCCTGAATAAATTCCCCTACAACAATGGTCACCTGATGGTGATCCCTTACCGCCACACGGCAACTCTCTCGCATCTTTCAGCCGCTGAAAAACTGGAGATGATGGAGGCGCTTGCCGAGGCGACGGACAACCTCAAGAAAAAACTGAAACCGGAGGGGTTCAATGCCGGTTTGAACCTGGGAAGGGTTGCGGGGGCTGGCATCAAGGATCACCTACACTTTCACCTGGTCCCACGCTGGGGGGCCGATACCAATTTCATGCCGCTCTTTGGTGAAACGAAGGCGATCCCGGAACATCTTAGTAAAAGTTACGATCATCTAGCGACTGCCTGGAGGCGGCATCCCGCCTGGAGAAAAAGAAAATGAAGCGCTTTCTATTCTCAATTTTTCTATCACTCCTCATTTTTATGGGGCTCAATTTTATTTACTGTAATCTGGATGGCGAAACCTTTAATTACCCGATGACCTTTAAGTTTACGATCCCTGGTATTATCGGCTTGAGATCACTGCCGATCCCGGCCGGTTTTATCCTGATCGCCTCGTTTTCTTTGGGGATGATCTTTTTCTCGCTGGTTCAGGCGTTACCGGCCCTTTATCGATCACTCGCCACACGAAAACACAAAGGACGAATCAAGGATTTAGAAAAGGAAGTGGAAAAACTTCGGGAAAAACGGATTGGTCTATCGGGGGCCGAACCGGAGGAATCTTCGGAATTTCTCGACAATCCCCTGTGAAACCTCGGGACCATGTTCAAAGTGGCTCTTACCGCTACTCGCTTTATCTTTTTGCATCTGGATCGCCCGTAGTCTCATCACCGATGGGAACTTATCAAGAATAATCTGGACCTCTTTTTTGAAAAGATCACTCACAAAGAGACCTCCCTCTTTTTTAGGGACCTGCCCCAGCTGTTTGGGGTAGAGCCGGCGGAGTTTTTCTTTGATCTCCTGCCACTCCTCAAAGGTGTAGAGTGTTTCTGGCTGAATCTTTTCGCGGAACAGACGGTCGAGCTCCGCCTCCGACCAAACCCCTTCTTTTAAGGTGGCTGGGTCAAAGGGAGGGGAGCTGGGCATACGGGTATTGTAGTATTTTGCCTTGGCGAGGAACTGTTCGTAGGAGACGAGATAGGTCCCATCCGTTTGGAGGCTATCCCGAAAGGAGTTCTTCCATTCATTCAGGCTGCATTTCTTTTGATCGGCAAATTGGGATTGATAGAGGTAGAGAAGGTCTTTGTCAGAATACTGAACATACTCCTTTCCATTCTTCTTGGTCTTGGGGTGAATCTGCGGCCAAATAGTCTGGAGTGGGTTCGTCATTTCTTCCTTGGATTATAAACAAAAAAGCCCCTTTT
>JAUSKE010000150.1 GCA_030649435.1 Deltaproteobacteria bacterium | reverse complement strand
CACGAAAGAGATCAGAAAATAAGGTTGAGGATCCCCGTTGCAGACCGACCGGGCATTGCACTTGCCTGACGTCTCCACCCACACCGTTCAGTGCCTGCACCTTATAATAACCACTGGGTTTGCCATCCTGGCCGGGAACACGAAAGTATCGAACCATGCCCAATGTGACATCCCCCATATTCCCCCGATAAAAAGTGCCGCCGACAAACTCATCCGGGATAACCACCTCATCCCCCGCCAGCGGGTTATGATTGCTCCTAGCATATGCATTAATCGCTCTAACCATCCGTCCGGTAATCATGACTGCATCAGTTTCCGCCATAAATTATCCCTCCTTTTGTTCCCTTGTCGTCCCCGTCTACGAAGAGTTGCTACCTTAATTACGTTAACGAGAATATTTTTTGAGCGTCCTCTGCGGCCTTCTTGCCATCGGGCTGGGGTTGAAGATGGTTTCTTAAAACGTCTATTGTATAGACAAATGTATTTTGATAATATAGCTTTTGAGGGTGAAGCAAATACGATGGAACATGGCTAAAAGCGAAGCGCTCAAAAAGTCCCGCGGTGTTTCATTTGAGGAAATGATAAGCAACGAACTCATTGCTGTTAAAAAGCACCCCCGGAAGAAACATCAAAAGATCATGCTCTTTAAACATCGGGGTTACATTTGGGTTGTTCCCTACGTTGAATCGAAAGATGAAATATTTCTGAAAACCTTGTTTCCGAGCCGACAATACACCAAACTTTATAACAAAGAGAGGGATTTATGAAAAAACTGACTAAGAATGAAAAAAAGATAGAGAGCTCTCTCATTAAGGGAGAATTTGCAGACGTTGGCAAAACTGAATTTGAAGCAATTGCCAAATCCTTGACTGCAAGGAAAAGGGATGCGGTTCTCAACATCCGCGTGAACAGAGAAGACCTCGAAAATATAAAGCGTCGGGCAAAAGAATACGGAATCCGGTATCAGACCTTCATCTCTGAATGGTTTCATAGAATCGCTAGCTAGAACAAATTGGTTTTTGAGACATAAAGCCCTTTTCGAAGAAGGTAGTGAAGAACGTTCTCCTGGAGAAGGTCCTTAACCTGCTGACCGCTGCCCATCCTCTCTCTGATCTGACTGCTGGAGACATCCAGAACAAATGAAGAGACCCCTCGGGGGATTGAAACAACCGACACCAGTTGTTCTATTTTATCAAAATTTTTCCATTTCTTTCTCTGCTCGAAATTATCTTGACCCACCACAAGGGTAAACTTGCGGTTTGGGTATTTTTTTCGAAGATAAGAGACCGTATTCACCGTCCAAGAGCGGGAGAGATGGAGACGACGCTCGACATCTCTAACACGAACTTTTGGACCCATTCCCTTGAAGGCCAGACGGCAAAGGTGAAACCGATGCCAAAAGGAAATAGAACCCTTACCCAACGGGTGTTGCCAACAGGGGATGATCCAAACCTGATCGTACCCCTCCTTCAGCAGGTGAGAAACAATCTGCAGGTGCCCTTGATGGGGAGGGTTAAAGGCACCCCCAAATAAAGCAATTTTCATAGCTGGGTGAATCACCCTCGGGTGAATCACCCTTGCATCAGTCATGGATCCCGTTATAGGTAAGTTGTTGTGAAAATCAACCGTGTTCTCCTGGTTTACAAAAAGAGTTCCTACCAGCGACATGCCTTAGACACCAAGGACCAAAATTTTATCCGGCTGTTGAGGGAGAAAAATATCGCCCTCTGGCAATCCAAAGAAGTCCACAACATTCATATGGCCTGTCTGGCCTCCATTAAAAAAGACCTCAAAAAACTAAAAATCAACTGTGATCTGCTTCTCCGGTACCGCCTGCGCCCCCTTCTCGATTACGATCTGGTGATCACGATTGGTGGGGATGGGACATTCCTGGAGACTTCTCATCATTTGAAAAAAAACGGTTTGTTGATGGGGATTAATTCCACTCCAAGGGCATCGGTTGGCTACTACTGTCGTACGCGAACTGAAGAATTCTTGGAAAAGATGGAGTTATTACTCGCCAACAAGGCAAAAATACAGAAGCTGCACCGTCTCGAGGCCCATATTAATGAGAAGCCAGCCGGCCCCTTGTCCTTGAATGATATTCTTTTCACGAATCAGAATCCCGCCGATACCTGCCGTTACCTCCTTAAGATTGGAGGCCGTCATGAAGAGCAAAAGAGCTCGGGTGTCTGGTTTTCACCGGCACCCGGTTCGACAGCAGCAACCCTCTCTGCAGGAGGCAAGATCCTCCCGATCGGTTCGACCCAATTTCAGTATGTCGTCCGAGAGCTTTACCGACAAAAGGGAAAGGTTGGTTCACCCAGCCCCTTCAGACTACTCAAGGGAGTGCTCTCCCCCAAACAACAGATCCAGGTGATCAGCAACATGAAGCATGGCGCCCTTTATTTTGATGGCCCCCACGCCTCCCTCCGACTCAAACGAGGGGACGAGGTCACCATCCGACAGGCCCTTGAACCTTTGCAGGCAATTTGGTAGTTACCGACCCAACACAGTCAACACCTCGCTGGCCGTTTCTTCAATCGCTTTTGAGGTGACATCAATCACAGGACAATTCCCAAGCTGAATAAATATTTTTTGGGCATAGGCCAGTTCTTCACGGATAGAGTCGACGTTCGCATAGTCCTCGGTCGAAGGGCGTCCCATTTTTGAGAGCCGACGCTCGCGAAACGCCACCAATCTGTCAGAAGAAGCGGTCAGACCAACAATCTT
>JAUSKE010000146.1 GCA_030649435.1 Deltaproteobacteria bacterium | reverse complement strand
TATTAAGGAGTGTAAAAAACTGATCCCCGACGTGACCGCCTCAGTGGTGGCACTCCCGAACCTCGACATCGACCTTTGTCGCCAGATTATTGAAAAGGAATTGGGGGTCACCTTCCGCGTTCGACCGTATGATGAGGTGGGTTAGCGATACCTCTCTATCCTCTTTAAAAGTTTTTCGGAATCTTGTTCCTTCGGTTCCCGCTGGTAGGCGAAGACGAGGGTTCTCATCGCGATACCGGCATTCCCAAAGCTCTCCCGGACGATTCCCATCAGTTCTTCCCTATCTTTGTCAAAAGTCACGCTGTCGGTAGCGAGAAAATTTCTCGCTTCGTCATGCTCTTCCGGAAATTTGTAGGGGGTGAAAAGAACCGGTCGGGCTAGGGCAGCGGTCACGTGGATCGTCTTCGCGGCAAGCCGATTGGAGCGGTCCCGGATAACAGTGGCGTATTGGAACGGAGTGACGAAGTGGTCGGTATCCGTCCCCTTGAGCGGTTCGTTAAACAGGCCTTTTCGAGAAAGTTCGCCGACATATTCTTCAAAAAAGTGGTGAAGGTTACTCATCAGGTGGGCGATGGTACCGATCGGGGAAAAATGCTCGGCACGCCCCCACTGAAAGTAGAGTCGAAGCCCGCGTGAGGCAATTTCGGGAGAAATCTGGGTTGCATGAAAGGGTTGGTGCAGGTCCTGCAGGTAGTGGAACGACGCCGCGAGAAAACGCCATCCCCAATACTCTTCCCCCATCGATCGGGCGAGGAGGGCCAAGTCAAAGTAGAGTTGAACCCGATCGGTCGCCTGGCCGAGCCTCCAAAAAGGAAAACCAAAAGTGGTGTCAAAACGAAACGGATTGAAGGGAGGTTTTTCGATATGGCGAAACGCCTGTGAGCTAACGCCGGTTCCTGCCCCGAACCAGACCTGTTCCCGGTAAAAATGACTCCTCAATCTCTGATCCCGCCCATCATCCGGATCGATCGCATGGAGACGGAGGATATCGATCGGCTTGATGGAGCGACCGATCGACTCTTCGGTCGATAATTTTCCGATCGGTATCTTGGTGTTAACATCGATAAAGCGGGCAAATCCTGCGGGTGAATCACCCTTGGGTGAAGAGATCCCGGGACGAAATGGCGTCAGTTTTTTGAGGAAGGGGGCCAGAGATTGGATGGCACAAGGCTCTCCAAGACCAGTCTTCCCCACGATCTGTTGTAGGGCAGGAGCGACCATTGCCTGATGGTCGTAATCACTCCAGGCGAAGAGTGTTCTGGAAAAAAGTAAAAGGAAAAACAGTTTAGAAAGAATCCCAGATCTTTTTTTCAAACGATTCCCCATAGAGTTCGTTCAGTTCCCAAAGCAGACCAGGGCTCGTGACATTGATCTCTGTCAGAAAACCGCCGATCAGGTCAAGCCCGGCGAAAAGAATCCCCTCCGAGGTGAGTCTTCGGGAGACGGCCAAAGAAAGCTTTTTCTCTCGGGCGGTCAGACCGGTTCTGGCGAGTGAACCGCCAAGGTCAGGGCTCGTAAGGTATTGCCGTGGGGGCGGGATCTTTTTAAGGGCCCCCAAGATCTTGCCGTGCCAGAGAAAGACCCGCTTCTCTCCCTCATGGACCTCCTTCAAAAATTTTTGGGCCATGATCGGAACACTGCCCGCGGTCATTTTTTTTAGAGTGGCTGTCGCTATTCGTTGCGAGACTTGAGAAAAAGGCTTGAGGCGAGAGACCCCTTGTCCCCCAAAACTGTTGAGCGGTTTCAGGATAACCCCCTCTTTTTGGGAGTGCCAAAATTCAATGAGGGTTGGGAGGGAGGAAGAAACAATGGTGGGTGCGATAAAATTAGGAAAAGAAAGGATCGCGATTTTTTCATTCCAGTCCCGTAATGCCCGTGGGGCATTGATGATGAGTGTCTTTGAACGGACTTGCGAGAGGATGAGCGTCGCAATGTAGTAGTTCAAATCCCACGGCGGGTCTTGTCGCATCCAGATTTGGTCAAAGTCAGAGAGGGACTTCTTCTTTTTTGGCCCGATGAACCGAAAGTAGGGGGCCGCTTCGAGAGGGTGGACCGGTTGGACGAGGCTGTACGGACTCGCCCCTTCGAGGAGTAAACCTTCTGGCGTGCCGTAATAGACCGAGTGGCCCCGTCGCTTCGCCTCGAGCATCAAGAGGTGGGTCGTATCTTTTTTAAAATTATAACCCTGGTACGGGTTGAGCAGAAAAAGAAGTTTCATGATTTGCTTAAAAAGCAAAAACCCCTTGTTCGTAGGAACAAGGGGTTCTCGGCAATCAGACTTTAAAAGCCCTCAATTTAGTAGGAGACCTTTTCCTTGGCTTTGTCTTCGGCCTTGGCTTTCGCCTCGACGCCTGTCTTCTTCGCCTCACCCTTCACTTCCTCCTTCTTGGTCACTTCGGTGGTCTTGACGACCTCCTTCTTCACTTCTTCCTTCTTGACCACTGGAGCTGCTTCGGGTGCCTTCTTTGCCTCTTCAGCCTTGACCACACCAACGGTGGCAAGTCCGAGAACAACGGCTAACATCAGAGTAACTTTCTTCATTGAATTTCACCTCCTTTCGCGAGAAATATAATGGTCAGGCTGAGTAACCCCTTTCCGGACCCTTGTCAATAGGGCTTCAACCCTTGTAAGACAAAACCCCCACACGGGTAAGGCGGGGGGTCTTTGTCGACTTGCACAAACAGCTATTAAAGAACAGCCTTGCGGAGTTCTTTGCCAGCCTTGAACTTGGGGACGTTGGCGGCCTTGATATCGATCTCGGCGCCTGTCTGTGGGTTCCGTCCTTTACGGGCCCGTCTCTTAGCAACAGAGAAGGTTCCGAAACCGGTCAGCGTGATCTTGTCTTTCTTCTTCAATGCTTTAGTGACGTTTAAGGTCACGGCATTGAGGGCTTTTTCAGCGACGGCCTTGGAACATTTGCAGTCCCGGGCGACGTAGCTAATTAATTCTGCCTTTGTCATTGTGATTCACCCCCCCTCTTTGTAAAATTTTTTACTTCTGGAAAAACTTGAAAGTCTGAATAAGCTGG
>JAUSKE010000142.1 GCA_030649435.1 Deltaproteobacteria bacterium | reverse complement strand
GGTCGGCCGGTAGGATCACCACCACCTCACCCAAGGATTGCTTAGCAAGATGCAAAAGGGCGAGGGCAATGGCCGGTGCGGTATTACGACCCGCCGGCTCGATGAGAATATTTTTCCGTGGTAGAGTGGGGAGGAGCCGACGAACCCAGGCCGATTCTTTAATTGGTGCGATGGTGAAAATTTTCCGGTGCGGGCAAAGGGGCAAGAGACGATCAACCGTTTCACAGAGAAGTGGTTTTTTGCTGACCAGCGGAAGAAACTGCTTGGGGCGCGCTTCGGTAGAGAGCGGCCAGAGGCGGGTTCCCTTGCCACCGGCTAAGATCAGGGCGAGCATTTAGACCACCACCCCATATTTTTTAAGTTTGCGGTAGAGGGTCGCTTGACCAACCTCCAGCTTTCGGGCCGCGGCATGGATATCCCCCCCGCAAAGAGTCACCGCCGACTGAATGGCGTAACGTTCGACGAGCGAGAGCGGAAGAACTTTTTGAAATGGATCATTGAAAGAAGGAGTTGAAGTCTCGAACCCCACTTTCTTTTCTCCCTGATGGATAAACCGCGGGAGGTGTTGCGGTCTCACTCGGGTGTCGTCGTGCAACACAACAAGACGTTCAATCGCATTTTCCAGTTCGCGAACATTCCCAGGCCAGTCGTAGTTAACAAGCGTCTCCAGAGCCTCTGAGGTAAATTCCTTGAAACGTTTCCGGTTCTTTTTGGAATAGATTTCCAAAAAATGCCGCGCCAAAAATGGCACATCTTCACGACGAGACCTGAGCGGCGGGATCAGGATCGGCACGACATTTAACCGATAATAAAGATCTTCCCGAAAAGCCCCCCTCTGCACCTCAGCAAGAATATCTTTATTCGTGGCGGCAATAATTCGAATGTCGACTGTCACTCGGTCGGTACCACCCACGCGGGTGAAGCTCCTCTCTTGGAGAACCCGTAAAAGTTTGACCTGAAGGGAGGGATCCATCTCGCTGATCTCATCCAAAAAGAGCGTTCCCCCATCGGCCCTCTCGCAACTACCGATGTACTGGCGATCGGCGCCGGTGTAGGAGCCCTTCTCATGACCGAAAAGTTCATTTTCTAAAAGCTCCCTCGGGATCGCACCACAATTAATATCGATAAAATTATTCTTCACACGCTCGGAATGCCGGTGGATCGCCTTTGCTATCAATTCCTTACCAGTGCCACTTTCCCCTAAAACGAGAACCGTCGCATGACTCTTAGCAACCGTTTGGACCATCTGAAAAATCTCCTGCATGGACGACGAAACCCCTACGATATCGTCAAACTGTCCCTTCCAACCGACCTGATTCTCAAGGATAGAAACCTTTCGGGTCAGTTGGTAGACCCGGGCCGCATTCCGAATCGAAAGTTTTAACTTTTCAAAGTCGATCGGAGTCTTGAAATAATCATAAGCCCCCTCCTTCATCGTCGCGACAACATCCCCCAGCTCCGAGAGTGGAGAGATACAAATCACAGGGAGCCCCTCCCTCTCCTTCTTGAGCCAACCGATAAAGGAAATCGCCTTTTCACGTTCCACTTTTTTGTTGAAGACAAGAACGATCGCTTGGGGATCATAACTGGTGAGGAGCGGTTTGAAAAAATCAAGCTGCCCCTCCTTAACTTCGATTTCGCCCCCCTTATGGCTAAGGCCATTAAAAATCTTACGATCGATGGGGCTACCGCAAGAGAGAATGGCGAGACGGATCCGTTCCATTTAAGTCCCTTTTTTAAACAAGTTTGTATCAATGCCAGACTTCTTGATAATTTTTTTAAAGTTACTCCGGTCCATCCCCGCCCGTGCCGACGCGATAGAAATATTCCCAGCCGCCTGTTGCAGGAGCGTCGAGAGGTAAGTTTTGTTAAAAACGGCGACCGCCCGTTCCTTCGCCTCCTGATAAGAGAGATGGATCATGTCGATATCGGTCCCCTCCTCCGTCCGGTAAAAAAGCTGCCCCAAAAGATTAGGCGGGAGTTCACGCGCCGTAATGACGTCTGTTTTTGTGAGCACCACCGCCCGCTCAATAACGTTTTCGAGTTCACGCACATTGCCCAACCATCGGTACTCCTGCAGTGACTGCATCGCATCAACGGAAATCCTCGACACCTTCTTCCCCAATTTTTCAGAATATCGATTCAGAAAGGCATAGGCCAACACCGGGGCATCTTCTATTCGGTCGCGCAAAGGGGGAAGCGAAAAACAGATGACATTCAAACGATAGTAAAGATCCTCCCGAAATTTTCCCTCTTTGACGCACTGGTAAAGATCCCGATTCGTCGCCGCAATCAGGCGGACATCCACATGCTTGGTCTCGACCCCACCCACCTGTCGCAATTCCCCATCCTGCAAAATCCGAAGGAGCTTGACCTGCATCATCGGCGATACCTCGCCGATCTCGTCCAAAAAGACGGTGCCGCCGTTCGCCTCTTCAAAAAGCCCCTTTTTGTCGTTCACCGCCCCGGTAAAAGAGCCTTTTTTGTGACCAAAAAGTTCACTCTCGAGAAGATTTTCCGAAAGGGCGGAGCAATTGATCACCACAAACGGCCGGCCAGCCCGTAAACTGGTCTCATGGATCGCCCGCGCAAAGAGTTCCTTGCCGGTACCGGACTCCCCAAGGACCAGGACATTACTATCGCTCGAACCGACATTTTCAATCAACCGAAAGAGTTCCTGCATTTTGGAACTGCGCCCGACAATGCCGTGAAAAGAATCTCGCGGGCCATCCTTCTTTTCCAGCTCCTGCACCTTTTTCAAAAGCTGGCGCTTCTCCCAGGCTTTGTGGACGGTCGCCAACACACGGTCAAAATCTTCAAAAGGTTTTGTGAGATAATCATAGGCCCCCATCTTGACTGCCGAAACCGCGGTCTCGATGGTTGCCTTGCCGGTCATCAGAATCACTTCGGTCAGGAGTCGGTTGGATTGAACATACTGGAGGACCTGAAGCCCGGAGAAACCGGGGAGATTCAAGTCGACGATGGCGACGTCCACCTCCCGCTTGGTCAACAGATGAGTCGCTTCAACGCCGCTCGTCGCCACAAAAGAAAGGAAGTCTTCCCTCTTCAGCCCTTTCTCCAGGGCGTGGGCAATCGACTCTTCATCATCCACAATCAGAACAGAACCTTTTTCCATTGGGTGAATCACCCTTAGTCTGCCGTTTTTTCAAGTTGCTTCTTTTTAATCTTTTCAACGAGTGTGGTGCGGTTCAGCTTCAGCAAGGCGGCGGCTTTGTTCTTGTTGCCACCCGTCTTCTGGAGCGCTTTCATGATCAATTCGGACTCAAAATCAGAGACAAGCGTCTTGAAAGAAATCCCCTTGTCCGGGATATTGACTCCAGAGAAAAAATCGGTGGCCTGCTCTCCCAAGAGGTGAGGCGGAAGGTCCTCGACCTGGATCGTCCCAGTCCCTTTGAGGATCACGACCCGCTCCACCAGATTCTCCAGTTCGCGCACGTTCCCGGGCCAGTTGTATTGCATCAATCGATGCATCGCCTCATCCGAAAAACCATTGATTGATTTGCTGCTCTCCTTATTAAAAAGAGCGGTGAAATGTTTGACGAAGATCGGGATGTCGCTTTTCCGTTCACGAAGCGGAGGGATCTGGATCGGGATGACATTCAAACGGTAGAAAAGGTCTTCGCGGAATTGCCCTTTCCGAACTGCCTCCTCCAAATTTTTATTAGTGGCGGCAAGGATACGAACATCCACCTCACGCGACTTTGTCGAACCGACAGGCTCAAATCGTCTCTCCTGCAAGACCCGAAGGATCTTCACCTGCAGCTTGGGGCTCATATCGCCAATTTCATCTAAAAAGATCGTCCCTTTGTCCGCCGATTCGAACCGACCCGGTTTGTTGGCAATCGCGCCGGTAAAAGAACCTCTCATATGACCAAAGAGTTCGCTCTCAAGCAGCTCTTCCGGAATCGCACCGCAGTTGACCGGGATGAGCGGTTTCTCAGCCCGTGGAGAATTATAGTGGATCGCCCGCGCAACAAGCTCTTTACCGGTTCCGGACTCCCCCAGAATCAAAACGGTCGAATCGCTCGCCGCCACCTTGGTGATCAACTGCAGGACCTCCTGAATCTCGCGTGAAACACCAAGGATGTTTTCTAAACGATACTTCGAACGGATCTGTTTTTTGAGTTCCTTGTTTTCTTCACGCAGGGAGCGGTGTTCGAGTGCCTTCGCAATAAGGAGCCCGATATCCTCCAGCTCAAAAGGTTTTGTCAGGTAATGATACGCCCCGGCCTTGACCGCCTCCACTGCCGAAGGGATCGTACCATAAGCGGTCATCACAATCGGAAGGAGGCTCGGCGCTATTTCCTTGAAACGCCGGACCACTTCGATGCCAGACATCTTTGGCATCATCATGTCGATTAAGGCCACATCGGCCATCGACTGACGGATCAGGGCAATCCCCTGCTCCCCATCTTCAGCCGTCATCACTTCGTAGCCCAAACTGGTGAGGTACCGGTCCAACGCCTTCCGGATAATCTCCTCGTCATCAATGATGAGTATTTTTGGCTTCATGAGACCTCCTTTGTGGAGTCCCGTGACACCGGCAGCGTCACCGTAAACTGACTCCCTTTACCCCATTCACTCTGAGCCTCGATCCGGCCACCATGTTCGGCAATAATACTGTAAGAAATTGACAAGCCAAGGCCGGTCCCCTCACCAACCGCCTTTGTCGTAAAATAGGGATCGAAAATTCTCGAAAGATGTTCCTTCCGGATCCCTCTTCCGCTATCCTTCACAACCAGTTTCACACTTCCGTTGGTTTCGGAACGACGGACCCGGAGTGTAATCTTCCCCCCTTCAGGCATCGATTGGGAGGCATTCGTCAAAAGATTCAAGATCACCTGCTGGAGACGGCTCTCGTTGCCGCTAATCAGCGGAAGGCTCTGGTCATAATTGGTCTCAACATCAATCCCCATAGATTTCAATTTTAATCGAAAAAGCGGCAGGATTTTTTCGATCGCCTGCGGCAAATCAAAGGAGGACCGATCGGAATCTTTTGTTTGACGCGAAAAGTTTAGGAGGTTTTCGACAATCTTCTTGCACCGGAGCGCCGCCCCCTCGATCTCCTTCAAATCACCATGGACCCTGTGCCCCTCGTCGATCTCCTTCATCGCCAGCTGGGTAAAGGCCAAGATCCCGCCCAACGGGTTGTTGATCTCATGCGCCACACCGCCGGCGAGCATCCCGATCGCCACCATCTTCTCACTCTGCATCAATTTCTGTTGAAGGACCTTCTCTTCAGTCACATCACGGTAATGGTGCACCACCGATCCTTTCCGATCATGCACCGGACCAAAAGGGTAAGAGGAAACTTGAAAATCCTCGTTGGGCCTCATCTTATCGATAAAAACGGAATCAGGTCGCTCCGTCTTCAATGTTTGCTGGAGGGGACAAAAAGGACAGGTCGAATCTCTCTTGGCAAAGACTTCATAACATCGCTTGCCGATCATTTTGCGGATTTCAATTCCGGAAACCGTCGCTGAGGCCAAATTCGCCCGCTCGATTTGATAGTCCTGACTGATAATCATGACCGGGTCGAGAATCGCATCGAACGTCGCCTGCCACATCTGTTTCGCATGCGAGATCTGGTCCACCAACTTCTTGAGACTCTCAACTTCTCTAGGCGAACTACTCTTGGCTGATACACCATTACGTGACGCACTCTTATCATTTTTTGTTTTTGGTGGGTGTCGTTTTTTTGTCGCCCGAGTCATAAGGTACCCTGTAGTGAATCTGTTTGATCGGTACCATACCTTGCATTCCTTGGCAAGGAATTGAATTCCTTGGGTGAATCACCCTTGACTTCTGAGGATCTTTTGAGTTATTCGCCCCCAAGTGAAGCACCCTTCAAGCACTTATAAGGAGGCTGGGGTCGACATCGATTCCGGCAACCGGTTTGTCCAGAAGATAAAACCTTTCCTCAAAAAGACGGAGCGCCCTGAGGTCCTCTCCCGTTTTGGGCATTTTGCCGGTCTTTTTCAGATCAATACGATCAAATATACCCAGCCGGTCCTCGTTTCTTCAACCGACGGCGTCGGAACCAAGCTCAAGGTTGCAATCGAGATGAAAAAATTTGACACGATCGGTATCGATCTTGTCGCAATGTGCGTGAACGACGTCCTCTGCCTCGGTGCGGAACCACTTTTTTTTCTCGATTACTACGCGAGCGGCAAGTTGGAGGTGGACGAAGCAGCTCTTGTCGTCAAAGGGATTGCGGAGGCCTGTGCCGGGATCAACTGTACCCTGATTGGCGGTGAAACAGCCGAAATGCCGACAGTCTACAACAAGGGGGATTTTGATCTTGCCGGTTTCACCGTCGGGATGGTCAACCGTGACCAGATCATTGATGGTTCCTCCATCGCCATCGGGAACAAAATCATCGGGATCGCCTCGAGCGGCCCGCACTCGAATGGTTATTCCCTCATCCACAAGATCCTAAAGGATCACAACGTGGCACTCACCGATCGTCCTAAGGGGCTGAACCAAAGCCTAGGCGAAGAGTTGCTGACCCCGACCCATCTCTACGTCAACCCGATCCTGAACCTGATAAAGAGTTTCTCCCTTTTGGGGATTGCGCATATCACCGGCGGTGGTCTTTTGGAAAATCTGCCGCGGATCCTCCCGGAAGGGTGTCGCGCTGAAATAAAATTGGCCAATTGGCCCCGTCCCGCAATTTTTCGATGGCTCCAGGAAACAGGAAATGTTAAAGAAGAAGAAATGCAGCGGGTCTTTAACTGCGGGATCGGTCTCATGCTGGTGGTCCCTGAAAATCAGGCGGCAGACATCGTCCACCAGCTGGCAGGGCAGAAAGAAAAAGCCTGGGTCATTGGTGACGTCGTGGCTCGGGGCAAAGGGGAGTCCCCACTTTGTCTCCTGTGAGAAAAACAGGGCGGATTGGGGTACTGGTTTCCGGAAATGGAACGAATCTGCAATCAATGATCGACGCTATTGAACGAAAAGAACTGAACGCTGAGATTGCCGTTGTCATTAGTAATCGTCCCGAAGCCTCTGCCTTGGAAAGGGCTCGCAAGAAAAAGATCCCAACCGCCGTCGTTACCTCCCAAGAATTTCCGGATCGCGAAGCGTTCGATCAAAAATTAAAAGCTCTCCTTGAAGAAGCGCATGTCGATCTGGTCGCGCTCGCCGGCTTTATGCGGATTCTCACCGCTTCTTTTGTCCGACACTACCAGGGACGCCTCATGAACATTCACCCCTCGCTCCTTCCGGCCTTTCCGGGGCTGCACGCCGTTCGACAGGCGCTCAACTCTGGGGCCAAGGTCACCGGCTGCACGCTCCATTTTGTCGACGAAGGGGTCGACTCCGGCCCGATCATCGGGCAGAGGGTTGTCCCTATCCAAAAAACCGACAACGAAGAAACCTTGACGGAACGGATTCATTCTGAAGAACATAAACTTTACTTGAAAGGGATCCAGTCTTTCTTTGATGGAAAACTGAGCCCGAAAGGAAAGGGACTATGAAGAAACAAATCATCACTCTTGCCGGACTTTTGATGTTTCTCTGTTTCACCCAACCTGCCATTGCCGGTGATGACGACAACGGCGACCGGCGTGGCTTTACGGTTGGCTTCGGGCCGATCGGCAACTTCTACCTGATCGACACGACCCCAATCATGGATCCGGGAATCGGTGGTTACGTCTATTTCGACTATCGTTTTCACCCACAGGTCGCCTTCGAAACCTCTTTCTTTATTTCCAGCCAGGATGGCACCAATATTTCCAAAGGGGATGGCAACATACTCCTCTTGGGGATCCCGACCTTCGACATTAAACTTTATTTTCGCGAAGGGAACCCCAGCTTTGACCCTTACGCCACCACCGGCATCGGTGTTTATATCCTGACCGAAGGGACGGTAGCCAATTCAACCGGCGGCGCCGGGATGGGGGCGCAGGTCGGTCTCGGTTTTGATTATTATTTAACCAGTATGATCTCTCTTGGAATGCAGGGAACCTTCCGTTCCGTTTCGGTGATCAGTGATTTCGGGACACCGAGCAAGAGCGCGGCGATTTTTCCCTACAGCGTCCATGGGAATGTGTCGTTTCATTTTTAATATTAACGTAGGGGCGACCCCATGTGGTCGCCCGGGCAGCCACATAGGGCTGCCCCTACAGGAGGGGTATCAATGGTCAAAATTACTTATTTCGGTCACTCCTGCTTCCTGATCGAGGGGAGCAAGGGAAAAATCATCATCGATCCGTTCCTAAAAGGGAACCCGCACGTCAAGGTTAACCCGAACGAGATTTCAGTCGATGCGATCCTCGTCACCCACGGTCATCAGGATCACCTGGGAGATACGATCGAGATCTCAAAAAAGAATCACGCACCGGTCATTTCGGTCTATGAGCTGGTCCAGCACTGCCTCGCCAAAGGGGCCGAACGGGGCCACGGGATGAACATCGGCGGCAGTTACCGTTTCGACTTCGGTGAGGTTTACATTACACCAGCCCTTCATTCTTCCTCCACCGGCGAGGGGACCTATACCGGCAACCCGTGCGGCTTCATCCTCCGGATCGACAACAAGACGATCTACCATGCCGGGGACACCGGTCTTTCCACAGAGATGAACCTGATTGGGGAACTCCACAACATCGATGTGGCCTTTCTCCCGATCGGCGATAATTTTACGATGGGACCGGCGGATGCCGCCAAAGCGGTGGAACTTCTGAAACCGAAGATGGCGATCCCGATGCACTACAAAACCTTTCCCGAAATTGACCAGGATCCGGAAGATTTTGCGGACAAGGTCGGTGACCTTGCCAAAGTCAAGATCATGGGCTTTGGGGAAACCTATGAATTATGACGCTTAACTTTTGTGACCTCCTCGTTCTGGGAAGTGATTTGTCGGGCCTCCTTGCCGCGACCCTTCTCGCCAAAAGAGGGATGGGGGTTATTGTCCTGCAGGATGAAGAACGGGAGGAACTGAATCCCAACCTCCTCGTCGGGTTTGAATCAAAACTCTTTCGCAGCCTCATCGGCAAGCTGATGATCCCGGATGGTCGTCTTCAGATCGTTCAAAAAAATCAGGTCAGCCTTCAGGTGATTCTTCCCCAAAGTCGTCTCGACATCTCTTCGGACTCTTCGCTCCTGTTCAAAGAATTGCTGCGTGAATTTCCAGAACGGATCGGGTTCTTCGAAAAACTCTACAACGAGATTGACCAGTTTCGGAGAGATTCCTTAGACCTGATGATCCCGCTTCTTCCCGTGACTGATAAAAAGGAAAAGAAAAAATTCATCAAGGTGGCCAAAAGCCTCCCGTACCGAAGGTTCGCGACCTACCTTGAGGAGGCACCGCAGGATGCCACCGCCCTTCTTCAGGCCCAGCTCCTCTTTCTGGCTCAAGGGTCCTTGATGGACCCCCTCTTTTTTCAACTCTGTTTTCTTCTTTCGCCCGAAACCTTTGCCACCTTCTCTGTCAAAGGGGGAATTACAGAATTGAAAAAGATTTTTTACGAAAAAATTGAATACTTCGGGGGGACGATTCAAAAAGCCCAAGATGGTTTTGAACTGGTGGTCGAAAAAAATGAGGTGAAAGGGATAAAACTTCCGCAGTACGGGTTCGTCACCCGTTGCCGTTATCTTTTGGGGAATACCGAGGTGCAAAAGATCTACCAGATGATCCCGAAGAGCTTTAGGACCCGAAAATTTAAAAAGCAGGCGGCTCAGATGAAACCGATCGCCTATCCCTGCACCCTCCTTT
>JAUSKE010000128.1 GCA_030649435.1 Deltaproteobacteria bacterium | reverse complement strand
GGCCTTGATGACAACCGCCACCGGAACAAGCGTGATCACAGAAAATATTTTTGAAAACCGTTTCCTTCATGCACAAGAATTGGCCCGGATGGGGGCCGACATCAAGATTGAAGGGCATACCGCCGTGATCAAGGGGGTGAAGAAACTCTCCGGCGCGCCACTGATGGCCTCGGACCTCCGTGCCTCGGCTGCCCTAGTCCTGGCCGGCCTTGCGGCGAAAGGGGTTACCGAAATCCATCGTGTCTACCATATCGACCGCGGTTACGAAGGGATCGAAAAGAAACTGAGAAAATTGGGGGCCCGGATCAAACGGGTCAAGGTGAAATACTAGTGTCAAAAAATATCGCTGAGACAGTCGAACGGATCCTCTCGCAGGTTCAAAAGGATGGGGACAGTGCCGTTCTCTCGTACACTTGGCGTTTCGACAAGATTCGCTTAAGAGCTTCCCAACTCGAAGTGACCGACCGCGAAAAAAAAGCAGCCTGGAAAAAAGCAGATCGTTCGGTGGTCGCCGCACTCAAGGTGGCGGCACGAAACATCCGTTCCTTCCATGAGCGACAGGCAAAACTTCTCTCCCCGCAAGAATGGCATCAAAAGAAAAATGGACTCTTTGTTGGCCAGCGACGGACCCCCATCGAACGGGTTGGCGTTTACGTGCCCGGCGGACGAGCCGCCTACCCTTCGACCGTTTTGATGAATGCAGTTCCGGCCCGGATCGCTGGCGTGAGTAAGATTGTGATGGTCTCTCCCTCGTCCGGCGGCGAAATCAACCCTCACACCCTGGTTGCGGCAGAGATTGCCGGCGTTGATCAAATTTTTAAGATTGGCGGCGCTCAAGCGATTGCCGCCCTCGCCTATGGCACGCAGACAATCCCGAAGGTCGATAAAATCGTCGGCCCTGGAAATATTTATGTCGCCACCGCCAAAAAACTGGTCTTTGGCGAAGTAGCGATCGACATGGTTGCTGGCCCAACCGAGGTAGTGATCATTGCGGATGACTCGGCCAACCCGCTCTGGGTCGCCACCGACCTGATGAGCCAGGCGGAGCACGACCCCGAGGCGCGACCGATTCTTATTTCTCCCTCCGCTCGCTTGATCCGCGAGGTTCGTCGAAAGGTTGAAAAACTGGTCCCTCTGTCGCCACGAAAGGTAATCATGGCCTCCTCCTTCGAAAGCGAGGGGCAGGCGATTCTGGTTAAAAACCTCCGCGAGGCCTGCCTCGAGGCAAATCGTCTGGCGCCGGAACATCTCGAGCTGATGGTCAAATCCCCGCGAAAACTTCTGCCCTGGATCAAAAATGCCGGCGCGATCTTTCTCGGAAACTTTTCCCCCGTGGCGCTCGGAGATTATGCCGCCGGACCAAACCATGTATTGCCGACCGGGGGAACCGCCCGATTCTCCTCGCCGCTCGGTGTCTCTGACTTTCTCAAATACTCAAGTGTCATTGAAGCGACGCCGAAGGGACTCCAGAAACTTTCCTCCGTGATTCAAAAGATAGCGACCGCGGAAGGGTTGACGGTCCATGCCGAATCTGTCAGAGTGCGATCCAGGCGATGAGAAAAGTCCAACTCAAAAGAAAAACCAAAGAGACCTCAATCGACCTGACACTGAATATCGATGGTGCCGGTCGTTATCAGGTCAAGAGCCCGGTCCCCTTTTTGAATCATATGCTGGAGCTTTTTTCCAAGCATGGCCTCTTTGACCTCACCCTCAAGGCAACCGGCGACACGCATGTCGATGATCATCACTTGGTCGAAGATATCGGCATCGTTTTGGGCGAATCGTTCAAAAAAGGTTTGGGCGATAAAAAAGGGATGAACCGTTACGGTTTTTTCACGCTGCCGATGGACGAAACGCTGGTGACCGTTGTGATCGACTTCTGTGGTCGGCCTGCCTTCGTTTATAATTCCCCCATCAAGCGGGGAAAGATCAAAAACTTTGACCTGGAGCTGGTCGAACATTTTTTCGAGGCGTTCGTCAACAGTGCGCAGGTGAATCTGCATATCAATGTCCCATACGGGCGGATCAAACACCATATCGTCGAAGGGATTTTTAAGGCATTTGCCAAGGCAACCGATCAGGCGACACGGGTCGACCCGCGGATCAAAGGGGTCCCGTCAACCAAAGGAAAGTTGTAACCGATGATTGCCGTCATCGACTACGGCATGGGCAACCTGAAGAGCGTCTCCAAAGCGCTTGAGGCGGTTGGCGCAAAGGTCATCGTCACTCGTGACCCGAAGGTCATCAAGAAAGCAGACCGGTTGGTCCTCCCCGGTGTCGGTGCCTTTGCCGACTGCATGGCGAACCTTAAAAAACAGAACCTGATCGGACCAATCAAAGAGTTTATCCAAACAGGCCGCCCTTTTTTGGGGATCTGCCTCGGACTTCAGCTCCTCTTCGATGAGGGGGAAGAGTTCGGTCGGCACAAGGGGCTCGGGATCCTTCCGGGACGGGTCGTTCGTTTTCATCTCCCCAAAAAATTAAAGATCCCCCAAATGGGCTGGAACCAAATTTTAAAGAAAAATGGGAACCGTCTGTTTCAGAAAATCGATGACGGCAGTTCTTTCTACTTTGTGCATTCCTACATCGTCGTCCCCAAAGAGAAAAAGATCGTCGCCACTACCACCGATTACGGCCGCGAGTTTGTCTCGGCGATCGCCAAAGAAAATATTTTTGCCTGTCAGTTCCATCCGGAAAAGAGCCAAAAGAACGGGTTGAAACTGTTGCAAGCCTTTACGAAGATCTGACAAAAGTTTATACTCATAATATGATTCTCTACCCCGCAATTGATATCAAAGATGGCAAGGCCGTCCGGTTGACTCAAGGGGAGTTCAGCCAGATGAAGGTCTATTTTGACGACCCGGTGGAGGCGGCCAAAAAATGGATCGCGGCTGGGGCCCAGTGGCTACACGTTGTCGACCTCGACGGGGCGCTGACCGGTGAGCCAAAAAATACCGGTGTGATTGAATCAATCCTTCAATCGGTCGAGGTGCCGGTCCAGATCGGCGGTGGGATCCGGAACGAAGAGATCGCGGAAATCTACCTGACCCTCGGTGCCGGACGGATCGTCATCGGTACTGCGGCGATTGAAGACCCTGACTTGA
>JAUSKE010000126.1 GCA_030649435.1 Deltaproteobacteria bacterium | reverse complement strand
TTTTAGCTGAGCATCCCCTTCTACAAAGAGAACCTTCGCCTCGGAGTCATTCACAATATAGGCTAGCTGTTCTGGGGTGCTGGACTGATAGATTGGGACCGTCACCGCACCCAGTGAGAGAATTGCTAAGTCACAAAGGGTCCACTCGACAGAGGTCGCTGAAAAAATCACCACACCATCCCCCTTCGAGACCCCCAAACTGGCCAGGCCGAGGGAGAGTTCCTTCACCCGCTGGAAGGCCTCGTCCCAAGAAATAGTCCCCCAACGCTCTTTTTTCTTGAATTGAAAACAGGGGCGGCTTGCAAAACGACGACAGTTGTCCGAAAAAATCTCGACAATCGACTTAGGCTGCATGCGCGGTAGGACTATAGCGATTTTTAAAAAGAGTGTCTACGAAAAATTAGTGAATTCAATCAGTTCGCAGCAAACCGGTGAAACCGAAAGATCAATCGCAATCGCGGCAAAGTACGGTTCCTTGTCTCTCAATTGCTTTTTGAGAAGGTAATATTCAGCAAGGCGAAAGAGTTTCTTTTGTTTCTTGGGGGAGACCGCATCGAATGGGGACCCATACTGGTTTGAACGCCGTGTCTTGACCTCGGCAAAGAGCAGTTTTTGTCCGGAGAGGGCCACAATATCGATCTCTCCCAACCGGCACCGAAAATTCGTGTCGAGGATCCGGTACCCCTCTTTTTTGAGGAAGGCGACCGCCCTCTCCTCTCCTTCCCGCCCGAGCTGGATTCTCTCTTGACTCATTGGTTTCGAGTTGCTAGGTTCCCCGCCATGTCATTTTCCTGTGAACTCTGTGGTAAGGGACGCTTGGCGGGCAATAAAGTGAGTAACGCCAATAACAAGACCCACCGGTTTACCTACCCCAACATCCAAACGGTGAAGGCCCTGGTCAAGGGAGGCACCAAAAGGATCCGTGCCTGTACCCGTTGCATCCGTTCTGGCTTCGTTAAGAAAGCCGCCTAGCTTCATTATTGTCCTTTAATCCGTTCCACCGAGATAACCCCTTTTACCTTTTCGAGCGCCTTGATCAGCGTATAGAGATGCGACAGGTTTTCAACCCCGACATCAAAGGTATTGATCGCCTTTTGATCGCCCGTCGTCTGGCAGAAGGCGTTGGCAATGTTGGCCCCTTGCGCTGAAATAGATTTGCTGATGTCGGCCAACAAACCCGGTTTATCGACACAAACGACCTTGATCTTCGCCTGACTGAAAATCCCCTTCGCCTGTTTGTCCCACGTCACCTCGACCCGTCGGGCCGCATCGGTCGTCAGCACCTTCGGGCACTCCAAGGTATGAATCCGAACCCCTCTCCCCCGTGAAATAAAACCGACAATGCTGTCCCCCACAATCGGGTTACAACATTTGCTGAAAGAAACGAGGATATCATCGTGATCCCCCACACGAACAATCCCCTTTGTTTTATCGGCTGATCTTTTAAAGAGCCGTGTAAAACCGCTCTCTTCATCCGGCTTTTGATCAACCAGTTTTTCAGGGGGTAAAAGAGTCGCCACCACCTGATGCGGCGACATCTTGCCATAGCTGATCATCGAAAGAAGGTGCTCTTTACTCTTGAACCCCCCTTTTTTCAAAAAAGTTTCGAACAACTCCGATTTCTGGATCCGGCCAAAGTCTTCATGATACTTCGAAAATTCACGGGTCAAAAGCTCTTCTCCCATCTGGGTACTCTTCTCTTTCTCATCCTCTCTCAAGTACTGTCGGATCTTCGCCTTGGCCCTCGAGGTCCCCACAAACTTGAGCCAGTCTTTCGAAGGCAAATGGTTGGATGAGGTAATGATCTCGATCGTATCGCCGCTCTTCATCGGGTAACGGAGCGGAACAATCCGGCCATTCACGCGGGCGCCAACGCACTGGTGACCGATGTCGGTATGGACTGAATAGGCAAAATCGACCGGAGTTGAACCACGCGGAAATTCCCGGATATCCCCCTTCGGGGTAAAAACATAAACATCGGAGGCAAAGAGATCGAGTTTGACGGTATCCAGATACTCGGCCGGATCGAGAAGCTCCTTTTGCCACTCCATAAATTGCCGGAGCCAGCGAAACTTGATTTCATCCTTATTGGCAACGGCCCCTTTGTCCTTGTATTTCCAGTGAGCGGCGATCCCCCATTCACCGATCTCGTGCATCTCGCGGGTCCGGATCTGAAACTCCATCCGTTGCCCCCCTTTTCCGATGACTGTCGTGTGCAACGACTGGTAGTTATTCGCCTTCGGCATACCGATATAGTCCTTAAATCGCCCCGGCACCGGTTTCCAGAGGGAATGAATGATCCCCAAGCCTTCGTAACATTGCTGGACCGAGGCAACGATAATCCGAAAAGCGAGCAGGTCATAGACCTGTTCAAATTCGATCGACTGCTGCTCCATCTTTCGGTAAATACTATAAGGGTGTTTCACACGACTCTGAACCTCGGCAGTCAAGCTATACTCCTTCAATTTATCGTTCAAGAGTTCTGCCACCTCTGTTAGAGTTTTGTCGCTCCGTTTTTTGAGCAGTGCTGTTTTTTCCTCAATCTGTTTAGAAACATCCGGTTTCAGCGCCTTGAAAGAGAGGTCTTCAAGATCAATCTTGACCTCCTGCATCCCGAGACGACCGGCGATCGGGGCATAGATATCGAGTGTCTCCTGGGCGATTTTGATCTGTCGCTCCTCGGAGAGATGATGGAGCGTTCGCATGTTATGCAGACGGTCGGCTAATTTGACCAGAATCACGCGGATATCTTCCGCCATCGCAATGAACATCTTGCGAAAGTTTTCGGCCTGCCGCTCTTCTTTCGAAACAAAATCGATCTTGGACAACTTGGTGACCGCGTCCACAAGATGACTGATCTCTTTTCCGAAAAGCTGCTCGATCTCGGCGAGCGTGGTCAAGGTATCTTCGACCGTATCGTGCAAGAGACCGGTCGCGATACTTGGTGCATCGAGCCGCATGCCGGCAAGTATCCCGGCCACCTCCAGCGGGTGGATCAGGTACGGTTCCCCAGATTGTCTTTTTTGCCCCTGATGAACCTTCGCCGAAAAAACATACGCCTTCCGAATCAGATCGAAGTCCGCCCCAGGGTTGTAGTGGCTGACAGTTTCTAGAATATCTTCAAGAGAGAGCATTCTTCTTTTGTCTTTTCTCCTCGATCAGCCCTTTCAGGGCCTTGTACGCTTCTTCGAGCTTGTCATTCATGATAACATAATCGTAATGATCTTTCACGGCCATTTCGCTCTGGGCCCTGGCCAGACGGCGCTTAAGATCAGCCTCCCCCTCGGTCCCCCTCTTCTTGAGACGCTCCTCCAGATCAGCGAGCGACGGGGGCATCAGAAAAATCAGGATTGCCTCCGGTCGTTCCTTCTTAAGATTCAGCGCCCCTTGGGTATCGATATCAAAGAGGGTATCGTACTGCTCCTCTTCATCCCTTTGAAGAAGGTACTGGGAGGTGCCATAGCAGGCCCCATGCACCTCGGCCGACTCAATAAACTCCCCCTTCTTCTTTCGCTCGTTGAACTCATCCAAGGAGACAAAATGATAGTCAACCCCCTCTACCTCTCCTTTTCGGGGGGGACGGGTCGTGGTGGAAACTGAAAGGCGAAGGCGAGGGAGTTCCTTCAGCAATCTCTTAACAAGGGTAGTTTTTCCGGTACCAGAAGGGGCTGAAATGACAAACAACATTATTCTACATTCTGTATCTGTTCGCGAATTTTTTCAAGCTCGCTTTTAAAGGTAATGACCCCCTCCGAGAGACGGGTGCTTTGGCATTTGGAGCCGACGGTATTGACCTCCCGTACCATCTCCTGGGTCAAAAAATCGAGTTTGCGTCCAATCGGTTCATGGGAACCCAAGGATTTCTTAAATTGTTCCAAATGGCTCTTCAGGCGGGTCATCTCTTCCGTAATATCCGTTCGATCGGCAAAGATTGCCGTCCCTTCCGCTGCCCTCTCCTGACCCCGATACCTCTTTTTGTATTCTTGCACCGCACGATGAGACTCTTTTTCCATGGTGACGACCAGTTTTCCTAAAAAAGAAAGCCGTTTGCAGAGCCAACGATCAATCATCATCCCCTCTCGCTCCCTCATCCGTTTGAGATTTTCAAGAGCCCCCTTCACGGTCGTCAAAAAGGAGCGAACCTCGGCGGTCGAGGGCTGACGATTATTTTTTGAAAAGAATTCTCGGCAGGCCAGCAGATTGTCCAGAGTGATCTCCCCCTTGAGCCCAAAATCTTTTTTCATCTTGCGAAGGAGTCCGACCAGTCGTCGGGTATTTTTGGAATCAAAGGGGAGCTCCGGAAGGGTCGATTCTTCGCGCGCAAAAAGATCGATTTTTCCGCGTGAAAAAATCCGACGGATGAGGCCGACCACCTCTTTTTCAAGAAAAAGGTACGAATGGGGAAGACGAACGTTCACCTCCGCGTAGCGGTGGTTGACCGATTTAGCCTCCACAGAGAAAAGGGTCCCTTTGACGGAGCCCTTCTTCAAACCAAAACCAGTCATGGATTTCATGAGATTTCCTATTACCCTAGTTGGAAGCGGATTTTTGTCCCACCGATCAGGATCAAATCATCATTCTTCAGGAGCCTTGATTCCACTTCGGTGCCATTTACAAAAGTCCCATTTTTGCTCACAAGATCCAGGATCCCAACGCCTGAATCACCATAAAAAATCATCGCGTGAAGTCTCGAAACGGCGGAATCATCGAGTTGCCAATCGGCGATCCTCTTGAATGTTCCCAAATCGCCCCCTCCCCCAATTTTTTCTTTCTTTTCGAATTGGCGGCTGATGTAGTTCATGACCAGTTTCTTAGAAAAATCGTCGAGCGAGGCGGCTGATTCAACGGAAAAGACCTGAGTTTTCTCCTTATCTTCCAACGATCGCCCGATCGCCCGGCAGGTCAGAAACTCGAGCTGAATAGGCTTTCCAGAATTTTTTCCTTCAACAATGGTAAAGAGCGCCTTCTTGGCCTCCCCTGCTTCAGCCCTCGAACGGGAGGTTTTGGGGGCCTCCGAAACGGCGGGTTCTTCTCCCAAAGGAGTCGCTTCGGTCATCAACAAAATCGGAATCCCCTCATGAATCGGGTATTGCACCTGGCAGGCTTCACAAGAAAGTGACTCACTCATTTGTTGCAAGGCCCCTCGGCACTGAGGACAGGCCAACATGGTGAGGATTTCTTGGTCGAGGCTCATCTTAGTCAATCTTCAATGGGGTCTTATTTCGCTGGTTATAAATAGTCACGACACGGTCTGTTAGGTCATCCTTGCTGGCGGCATAAATAACCGCATCCTGGGATTTCTCAACAACCAGCGTGTAATTTTCCTTCTGCCCAATTTCGGCAACGATCTTACGGATGTTATCGAGGATGAGCTGCGTCATCTTGGTTTCTTTCATCACCAACGATTGGCGAAACTCCCCCAAGTTTTTCTGGATATCCATCACCTTATTCTTGTAATCAGTTTCCTTGGTGCGTAACGCCTCTTCGGAAAGGACAAGCCTCTGTTTTTCCACCTCGTCGCGGATCTTCTTCAACTCGTTCTGTTGGAGGTCGAGTTTTTTCTGCTTGGTATCAAACTCCGCTTTGAGCGCCTCTTTCGCCTTTTTCCCCTGTTCGACAGAGTTCAAGACTTTTTGGAAATCAACAAGACCGATTTTGAGTGAAGTGGCCGGACTCTCAGCAGCAACAGCCATCGGCAGACTCAAGAAACTGCAGGACACAAGAACTGCTAGCATTCCCTTCATCATAAAATTTTCCCTCTCTTTCTGCCCCCGTCGTAACCAAAAATTCCTTGGAAAACAAGGGTAAAAGCGAGCATCCAGCTTGGCTGGTGCGAGCGCGGGGCACGGGGCCATCGGAGGCCAAAGGCCGTACGGGGCCCCGCTTAGAAAAACGACCCAATCGTAAAATTAAAAACCACATCGTCTTCTCCCGGTCGTTGGTCGATGGGGATCCCCCACTCAAAGCGCATCGGGCCGAACGGGGAGTTCCAACGAAGCCCGAATCCGTAGTCTGAGCGGAGATTCTTCAGAGAAATTTGCTGTTCCTCGGAATAGGTATTTCCCAAATCATAAAAGGTAACGAACTTGAATCCGGCAGGGTCGTAGATCGGCGCCTCTACTTCCAAATTCGCCTGAAGGAGCTTGTTGCCGCCGATCACAAACTCGGTGTCAGACCCCTGCGCATAGAGAGGGACCTGAACCTTTGGTCCCACCGAACGGGGAAAGAACCCACGGAGGGAATTCACCCCCCCCAGAAAATACCGTTCAAAGAGTGGCACCGGCTGGTCATTCAACGACCGGATATACCCCATGAGCAAGTTCCCCTTGAAGACCGTCTTCCAGAAAAGCGGTTGGTAATGCCGGTGATTCAAGGTGAGCCGGTAGAAATCGTTATCCCCTCCCATACCAGTGCCAGCAACTTCGCTCGAGATCTGGTCAAACAACCCCTTGCTCGGAAAGAGCCGGTTATTACGGGTATCCCGTTGGCCGATCGCCGTCAAGCTGGAGGTGAGACCGTCCAGAGTCTTGCTAAAAATGGCCGGTACCACCGTTGAAAAACTGTTCACTTCAATCTGCTCCAGTTGGTACATCAGACGGAGTGAAGAGTGTTCGAAGACCCGGTGCCCCAAACTGAAGGTACCCCCAAAGGAGCTTCTGTCAAAATCAGTATACCGATTGACCGTCTTAAAACCGGAGAGACCCAAGATCCATTTTGTGTCAAAGAGATAGGGGTCTTCGAAGGAAAGGACAAAAAGCTGCCGGAGTGAGGAAAGTTCGGTTGAGAACTGACCGCTGATCCCATAACCGAAAAAATTACTCTTGGTGATCGAGGAGTTGAAAATAAAGTTTTCAACGGAAGAAAAACCGGCACCAATACTGAAAGTCCCGGTCGGTTTTTCCTTGACCGTGATATTCAAAACAATCTTGTCATCGGCACTCCCACGAGGGGTCGCAAAGTTGACCTCTTCAAAGTAACCCAACGCCTCGAGGCGCTCCCGTGATTGTTTCAGGGCGGTCTCGCTGTAGAGACTGTTCTCCGTGATTTTAAGTTCTCGCCGGATGACCTTGTCTCGAGTGATCGTATTGCCCGAAATATTGATCCGCTCGATCCTGATCCGACTCCCCTTTTCTATCTTGTAAATCAGATCGGCGGTCCGGGTCGCATCATCCGGAATGGTCACCGGGTTGAAATTGGCAAAGGCATACCCATGGTCTCCGTACAGTGTGGAAAACATCTGCATATCCTTCTCAAGATTCTTTCGGGAATAAAGCTGTCCCGGTTTCGTCACCATCTTGGCAATCAGTTCCTGCTTCGTGGTCAGGATATCCCCTTCCATATCAATTGACTTGATCTTGTACTTCTCCCCTTCGGTCACGTGAAACGTCATGAAGAGCCAGCGCCTGTCCTTCGAAAGATAAACCCGCGGTCGTTCCACCTTCACCTTCAGGTAGCCGTTATTCAAATAATGGTAGGCGAGGAGACCAACGTCGTGATCCAACGCCTCCTCATGATATTTGCCGGAACTCGAAAGCCAGGAAAAATACCCCTTCTCCTTGGATTGAAGGACCTTCTTCAGCTCTTTGTCCCTAAAATTCTTATTGCCGATAAAATTGATCCTCTTGATCCGGATCCCGTCCCCCTCACGGATCTGAAAGATCAGCTCTTGCCCCCCCTCTTCGATTTTTTTGAGCTCGGTCGTGATCTCGACCAAATGATACCCTTCGTCGGCATACCGTTTGAGCATCTTCTGGATCGATTCAGTCACCTTGGCCGGATTCAGGATTTCAAACGGCTTGACCTGCAGATCCCCGCGGAGTTTTTCTTCTTTGACCTTCTTGTTTCCTTTAAAGACAATTCTATTGATCGTCTCTTTTTCCTCAAAGTGGTAGGTGAGTTCGATCCCCTTACCCGTCACCGTTTTTTCCACTTTAATTTGACGAAAGAGACCCAATTTAAAAAGCGCCTCAATGTCCCGCCGGATCCTCTCCTCCGAATAGGTCATCCCATCCTTTGTTTCGATGGTCGTTCGCACGGCAGACTCTTCAGTCTTTTTAAGTCCCGCAAACTTGACCGTATGGACAAATGAAAAGGCATCTGCCAGAAACGGCAGCCCGCATAAAAAAATAACCAGGACTGTCTTTAGAGAAAACTGTTTCATGCCACCCGCCCATCCGACAGGTGAATCTGACGGACCTTCGTTCGCTCGGCCGCCTGCCCTGCCGGGTAGGCCAGGGCCTTGTTCATCAATGCCTCATTATGCGTTACGATCACAAGACTCCCATTTCGTTCCTTTTGGTCATCAAGAAGCGTTGTTAGGAGCGATTCTCCTGTTTCGCGGTCGAGATTCCCCGTCGGCTCGTCGGCAAAAATTATTTGAGGCTCGGTCACGAGTGCACGGGCAACGGCAACTCTCTGTTGCTCTCCACCGGAGAGCTCGGCTGGTCGGTGTTCCTTCCGGTGAGCCAGATTCAACTTTTCGAGAATTTTACTGGCGGCTCGTGCCGCATCAGAACGATTTTCTCCCCGAACGAGGAGCGGCATCATCACATTTTCCAATGCAGAAAAATCATTCAAGAGGTAATGAAACTGAAAGACAAAACCTATCGACCGGTTGCGAAATAGGGCGAGCTCCGCCTCTTTTTTGGAATAAAGATCCTCACCGTTGTACAAAACAGAGCCCCCGGTTGGCTGATCGAGTAATCCGATCAGGTGGAGGAGCGTCGACTTGCCAGCCCCTGAGGCCCCCAAAATAAAAAGGCACTCCCCCTTTTCGATCGTGAGGTCGACCCCTTTCAAAACGGGCAAATCCTTTCCGTTGAGGAGGTACGACTTCTGGAGATTTTGTGCGACGATAAAAGCCATGTTACCTCTAGAGTCAACTACCCTTCCGTTAAGACCCTGATTAGATTCAGACGACCAAGCTGCGAAAGCGAAAACCAGACCGCTCCCACAATGATTGCCACTCCTCCGGCAAGGATCCAAAAAACCTCATGCCACTGCCAGACCGAAGGGACTGACGAAATAAAATAGATCTCTGGCGCTAGTGCAATGAGACGATTGTGCGAAAGGATCGTCGAAAGAATGAGCGCAAGAAGCGTTCCGATCAAAAGTCCACTCCCTCCCAAGAGGAGCCCTTCCGTCAAAAAAATCTTTTTCAGATCTTTTAAGGTCGCTCCAATGACCCGAAGGACAGCGACATCCCGTCGTCGCTCCAGCATCTTCATTACCAAGATTCCAGTCAGGTTGAACGAAGAGACGAGGACAAGAAATCCCAAGAGGATCCCAAAAACGAGTTTCTGCAGCTTCAACGCCTGAAAAAGATGTTCGTTCAGATCCCACCAACTCAAAATCGAATAGGGGTAATGCCATTCACTTTTCATTTCGTCTGCCAGAGAAACTCCTTTTTCTGGATCGGCCAGCCAAACCTCTATTCCAGTGACTTTACCGGTGGCCTTTAGAAGTTTCTGGGCAACAGGAAGCGAAAGAAAGACAAAACCAGCATCATAATCATAGAGGCCCGACTCAAAGGTACCAACGACCGGAAAGCTATGAAAATCCCTTGACGAAAGATTTTGCCTTTGCCAATCAACTTTCTCCTCCGGAAGGAAGAGATAGATCGGTCCGCGGTTTGTCTCCGACAGCCCGAGAGACTTGGCCAGCGCGCTACCAATCAAAAGCCCCTCCTCTTTTTTTTTGGCTTTTTCAAAATAATGAATCTTTGTCCCGGAGGCCTGCATCAGTCGGGGCAGATCGACCCCTTTCATCACAACCCCTTTGACCTTTTGCTTCGAAACGATCAATCCTTCCCGATACAAAAACGGGGTCATGATTGTCTTTTCACCGGACTGTTTTGTCTCAAACCAACTTTTAAGTTTCGCCTCTTCAATAGTCGCCTGTTCCATCTCCCCCGTTTTCATCACCACGAGCGGCGCATTAAAATTGAGCACCGCCTTCAGGTATTCTTTTTCAAAACCGGAAAGGATCGAAAAACCGGTGAGCTGTGACGTGACGGCAAACGAAACGCCGATGATGGTCAAGAGTGAGGCGATCCGAATGAGGGATCGCTCGCGACGTTTAAAAAGATAGGAGACGATGAAGTTTCTATTCATAGCGCAAGAGTGGTGCGATCTCCAGTTTGGCCGCCTCTCCCGCCGGGTAAAATCCGGTGGCCGCAGCGAGCAAGGGGGCCGTCACTAAAATGAGGGCGATCTGCCAAAAATTTGGTGAGACCGGTAGGTAATCCAAATAGTAAGAAGATGGGAGCGGCAGGTGCCAGAGAGAGAGAAGAATCACCACAAAAAGACCAAGCGATCCCCCCCAGGCGGTTCCCTTCAGACCAATCTGAACCCCTTGAAGGATAAATAATTTTCTGACCCGGCTTTTGGTGAGCCCAATCGCCTTCAGCAGGACGACATCGCGGACTTTATCCAGGATGATGAGCGACAGTATTCCAAAAATCGTGATCGTCGCGATAAGGATGATCATCGCCAAGAGCAGAAACATCCCAACCCGTTCCATCCGGAGCGCCTGAAAAAGTTTTGAGTTTTGCCCCTGCCAGGTTTCAACGTGACCCGCCCAAAGTGGTTGGCCTTCCAGATTTTTTTTCAACAAGTTCGCCTCTTGCCAACTATTGACCGACACCATCATCCCTTCTCCTCCTGCCATCGGGAAGAGCCTCTTCGCCTCGGGGTAACCGATCAGCGCATACTTGGTGTCGTATTCATAAAATCCTGATTTAAAAATTCCAATCACCCGAAACTGGCGAAGTTTTGGGACAAAATCGCCGTTCGGGCCGATATCCCCCAAGGGGGAAATCAAGAGAAGTTTGTCTTCAAAATCAGGGTGAACGCCGAGCGTGGCCGCCAACTCCTGCCCCAGAATGATCCCCGGCTCATCGGTAAAAAGGGAATCGGCTCCTTCTGAAGCGGTATACCTCACCTCAAATTTTTTATCGAGTCGGGGGTCTCCTTTTTCTAAACCTCGCACACGGACACCAATTGACTCTTTATCCGCTGATTGTAAAATTCCCTCCCCTTCAACAAAAAGGAATCCTCTGTTGGCAAAATCGCTCTTTTGGAGGTGACGCAACTCTTTTTCTTCTCCCCGGACTGTCAGTGCGCCGTTAAAGCCGACGATCCGTTCACGAAAATCTTTTTCAAAGCCATTCATCACCGAGAGGACGACGATTAATGAAAAAACCCCAAGCGCCATGCCACCGATACCGATCAGTGATAATAGGGTGACGAATAGCGGACGCCTCTTCGATCGGAGTGTGCGATGGGCCAACCAGGAGAGAATCATGCGGGTGAGTCACTCTTGGGTAAGTCCCCCTTGGGAGAACCACCCTTCTGTGGTCTCAAAAGGGGAAAAAGAATCACGTCACGGATCGATGGTTGGTCGGTCAGGATCATCACCAAGCGATCGATGCCGATCCCCTCCCCCGCCGTCGGTGGCATGCCGACCTCCAACGCCTCGATGTAGTCAGCGTCGTAACCCATCGCCTCTTGGTCCCCCTTCTTTTTCTTTTCTACCTGTTTTTGGAACCGTTCCTTCTGATCGATCGGGTCATTTAATTCTGAAAAGGCGTTCGCCACCTCACGACCGGCGATATACAATTCAAAACGATCAACCAGGTTTGGATTTTTATGACTCTTGCGGGCGAGCGGCGAGTCCTCCACCGTAAAATCGGTCACAAACGTCGGCTGGACTAGTTTATCTTCTCCCCGCTTCATCATCTCGGTAGTGGTGATCCGCTCAAACGGTGCTTTGAAATTCAAAACCGTCCCTTGATAGGTCAACTCATTCTTGCCGAATAGTTTTTGAACAAGGGAGGCGAGCAACTCCTCCGTCAAACGGATCAGGTCTTCGTACGTGGCATAGGACTGGTAAAACTCAAGCATTGTAAATTCCGGATTGTGTTGCGTGCTGATCCCCTCGTTTCGAAAGTTCCGGCCAATCTCGAAGACCCTTTCAAAACCGCCGACAACAAGCCGTTTGAGATAAAGTTCGGGGGCGATCCGCAGATAAAGATCCATATCGAGCGTGTTGTGATGGGTGGTGAACGGTCGTGCCGCCGCCCCACCGGCGATCGAGTGCATGGCGGGGGTTTCCACCTCGAGAAATTCACGGACGGTCAAAAATTCCCGAACCCACTGAATAATCTGCGATCGCTTCTTGAAAACTTCCCGAACCGGTTCGTTGACCACCAAATCAATGTAACGCTGGCGGTAGCGGATTTCGACATCGGTCAGGCCATGCCACTTTTCCGGCAACGGCTGGAGCGATTTGGTCACCAGTTTAAAACTTTGGGCCAGAAGCGTCAGCTCATCAGTCTTGGTCCGAAAGAGAGTTCCGGTCACGAGAATAAAATCGCCGCGATCGATCTTCTTAAAAAGTTCGTACTCCTTTTCGGTCAGGCTTTTCTGCTGGATAAAAGTTTGGAGTTTTCCCTTCCGGTCCTGAAGGACGACGAACGCCGCCTTGCCGAACGAGCGGATCATCATCACCCGACCGGCAATGGTAAAAACCTCTGTCTTCTTTTCTAATTCTTCCTTGGAAAGCTGGCCATACTTCTCACAAATCTCGGCACTGGTGTGGGGGACGACGAAACCGTTTGGGTAGGGATCGACCCCCTCCTTTCGGAGTTCGTCCAGTTTTTTCAACCGTTCCTGATACTGCTGCGACGTCTCATCCATACGTTGAGAATTACTAGAGAAATTGATAAAAAGTGGGGGTGACTCTATCGGGCAGGCTCTTCTTTAGTCAAGGGAAAAGGGGATTGCCGGCAATGCTTAAGGGATCACGAGCCGCCGCGCTGGTCGGGGCAAAACGGAAGGCTCTGAGGCTCCTCGCGGCAGGGCCTCGCTTCGAATCGCTTCGTCTGGAATAACTGCAGCTCCCCCCTCAAGAAGCCCTGATGTCCCTAAAAGAGAGTCGCCATCCGACGTATCACGAAAAGTGAGCGATCCTGGTGACCTGCGGTAACTGATTCTGTGACCTCTGCTTCCATCACCGTTGTCATCGGAGTGAACATGCACTGGCCACGAACCATCCCGCTGGCGTTCCAGAAAAGGGAGTTCCGTTTTGAGACCTGAAACACGGTAGGCATGACCATTAGCACCCATAGAAGGGGCAATAACAACTTCGTGTTGAAAAGCAGCCTCTGAAGAAAGTCTGCCGGTCATCAACCAACCGCCCGGCCTGAGATTCATCAGAAGATTGGCTATATCGAGATCGATAAGAGGGGAATTAGGTCCTGGATTGATCCAGAGATCCCGCGGCACATACATCCTCACAGCATGGTAGTCGATCAGATCGTAATCAGTCCCCGGCAGTGGCGCAAGGACGTTGCCATGCACAAAACGGAGCCGCTGTAAGAGAGATCTGGGAAATGTCACCCGCCAGACATGCCTTGCCCCTTCCGGTAAGGGGTGGGGGTAAGAACCGGTCACGTCTGTCGCATACCTCCCAAAGACCTCCGCTGGAAAAGTCTCTGGGATCGTATTAAAAGCCCAACGTGGGCTTGGATTATCCGCAACAAAAAAGGTATGCTCTTCGGCCCGACTCAGTTCTGAAAAATAATTGGCGATCTCTCCGGAAGGGTCAATCACATCCAGACGAAAATCGGCTCCACTCTGGCCCAAGAGTCCAAGCCATTCCAGTACCGCAATCGACTCAAAAGGGAGTGGCGCGTCTGGAGTGCCACCCCTGTTCATCGTCGGTCCGAAACCGGCACCAACCACCAAGGCCTGAAAAGGACCCCTGAGGTGACTCCTCCTGGCCCAATCTTGAAAGGCCAGGAGCGCATCGGGATGACGTCCAAAAAAAGTTGCCGTCGAAGGGGTCACCGACGAACGATCAAGGTCGGTTACATACCGATCGACCTTGGCAGCAGTCCCTTCAGAGATCACCGGGTAACGAACCCCGGCCGCGACCGGGTGGGTTGCCGACCAGCGCTCCAAAAGAGCACGAGTCGCCCCAACCGAGCCTCGTGATCCTGTCCCGTCGGAAACTCGGTGCAAGGCCCTAGAAGCGGTTTCGCTAATACCAAAGGAAGAGGAAGAAGGGACCACCGCCAGTGCGAGCTGCTCCCCATCTTCAGGAGGCAGTGACTCAACCGCCGTGGCATCCCCTTCGGCACAACAAC
>JAUSKE010000114.1 GCA_030649435.1 Deltaproteobacteria bacterium | reverse complement strand
AATTATCATGTTGATAAGTAATTGTTGTTTTTTGATCGAGGGGGCGTAAACTAAGGTCATATGTTCTCATCTACAAAGTGGGTCCTTCTCCTGAGTCTCTCCTAATCCCTCTTGCTGACCGGTGCGAATCAGGTGGGGGGTGGGGGGGGTGTCGGGGACACCTCGGACGGATCGGATGTCACCTCTTCTGACACATCGACGACCGGTACAAGCGGTTCCAGCGGGGCGGGTGGTGGCACGACAACCGCGACGGGTGTGAGGACGGCGCTTGTTTCTTCCGCCTCTCCGGGGAATAATGACACGCAAAAGGCAATTAATAACGGGCTAGCCATTACCTTCAATACGGCGATGGATTCCGCCTCATTCGGGACCAGTGACTTAACCATTGTCTCCAACAATACCAGTTATACCCCGACGGCGGTGAGTTATAACGCCACCAACAAAACGGCAATCTGGACGGTGACGGTCCCAGGGGCCTCGACCGTGTCCGTAAGCCTTGCGGCTGATGCCGTGGCCGATGCCTCGGGAAATACCAACGATGCCTATGCCTATTCTTATGGCACAGACAGCACGGCGCCGACCTTTTCCACCGCTGCGACTGTTGGGACCAATGCCGGGAGTTGTAAAATGAACCTCGTTTGGAGTGCCGCGACCGACGGTGTGACCTCGGCCTCCAATATGGCCTATAGGATCTATTGTTCTGGGGTCAATACCAATTGTGACGTCCTGGGTGTCACCGATCAAGCGACCATCCTCGCGACGACACCGACAACGGTCACTGGGGCGACATCGGGGACTTCCGGAACGGTTAGCGGGGGTCATGGCAGTGTCGCTCAATGTTGCATCGTCCGGGCCTGTGATGAGGCCAGCAATTGTGATACCAACGTCCGTTCGGTTCAGGTTGGTGTGATGATCACCGGTTGTTAATCTCTTTTCTCATGAATTTGAAGGCCAGAAAATGCCACAAAACCTAAAGATCTTCTTTCTTGGCCTTTGCTTCTTCATCCTGATGACGGGTGCCAATCAAGTGGGGGGTGGGGGGTGTGTTGGGGACACCTCGGACGGGTCGGATGCCACCACTTCCGACACATCGACGACCGGTACAAGTGGTTCTAGCGGGGCGGGTGGCGGTACGACAACCGCTACGGGGGTGAGGACGGCACTTGTTTCCTCCGCTTCTCCGGGAAATAGTGACACGCAAAAGCCGATCAACGGTGGCATTGCGATCACCTTCAATACCGCGATGGATTCGACTTCGTTCGCTGCAGGGGACCTGACCGTTGTTTCAAATAATACCAGTTATACACCGACGGCCGTCAGTTATAACAGCACCAATAGAACGGCAACTTGGACGGTGACGGTCCCAGGGGCCTCGACCGTGTCCACCACTTTACCTGCCGATTCCGTGAGCGACGCCTCGGGGAATACCAATGGTGAGTACACTTATTCCTATAGCACGGACAGTACAGTACCGACCTTTGCCGGTGCAACTACTGGGACTGATGCGGGGAGTTGTAAAATGAACGTCAGTTGGAGTGCCGCGACCGATAGTGTGACCTCGGCCTCTAATATGGCCTATAAAATCTATTGTGCCGGCACCGGTACCAACTGCGACGTGCTTCAGGCTAGTGACAGAACGACAATTTTGGCAACAACACCGGCAACGGTCACCGGGGCAACATCGGGAGCTTCAGGAACGATTAGCTTTACTCAGCACGATGTCACGAAGTGTTGTATCGTTCGGGCCTGTGATGAGGCCAATAATTGCGATACCAATACCAGTGCGGTTCAGCTTGGTCTTGTCGTCACCGGTTGTTAGTCACCCCATTTCCCTCTCCTGACAAAAATCCTAGATCCTCTTGACGGACCCACTCCTGCCCGGTACAAAAGCGTATGCCCAAGGTGACTATTGATGAGAAAGTAGTGGATGTCCCGGAAGGAACAAATCTCATTGAAGCGGCCCGTCTTGGAGGCATTGAAGTCCCGCACTATTGTTACCACCCCAAACTCTCGGTAGCCGGCAACTGCCGGATGTGCCTCGTTGAAATCGAGAAACAACCGAAGCTTCAGATCGCTTGTAATACCAAGGTGGCGGAGGGGATGGTCGTCAAAACCCAAAACCCACGCGTTGAGAAGGCCCGCCGCTCTGTTTTGGAGTTCATCCTGATCAACCACCCGATCGATTGCCCCATCTGCGACCAAGCCGGGGAGTGTAAGCTACAAGAGTATTATATGAAACATGATCTAGCCGTCTCTCGTTTTCCGATTGAGGAGAAGGTTCACAAAGACAAGGCGGTCGATCTTGGACCTTGGGTGATGCTCGATATGGAGCGATGCATCCTTTGCACCCGCTGTGTCCGCTTTTGCCAAGAGGTGGCTGAGGTCAATGAACTCTGTGTCTCCGAGCGGGGAGATCATTCAACACTGACCACTTTTCCAGGGGCAAAACTGGAGAATCCCTATTCAGCGAATGTGGTTGAAATCTGTCCTGTCGGGGCGCTGACCAACAAGGATTTTCGTTTTAAGTGCCGTGTCTGGTTTTTAAAAAGAACCGAATCGGTTTGCCCCGGTTGTTCGATGGGGTGCAACATCAATATCGATCAAAATGAGGGGGAGATCCATCGTCTGACCCCGCGGGTCAACGAAGAGGTGAATGAACATTGGATGTGTGATGAAGGGCGTTTGACCTACAAGCCGGTGAATCAGAAAAACCGCCTGCGCTTTGCCAAGATGGGGGAAAAAGATCTGCATCCCGACGAGGTGCTCCGTGCGGTACGAGAGATGATGACCGGTGTCGATCCGAATCTTGTTTGCGGTATTGGCTCTGCACAATTTACCAATGAAGATAATTACGCGCTTGCCAGTTTCTTGAAAGAATTAGGTTCTTCGCATCTTTTCTACCATCGTTTTGAGCCGGCTCACCCATCGGTAGACGATTATTTGATCAAGGCGGACAAGAACCCAAACACAAAAGGGGTTAGCACCCTGGGGTTTAAGGAAATCGGCGGTGACCGTCGGTTCAAATTCTTTTTTGTCCTCGGGGCTCTCCCCGAAGAGGCGTTGAACCGGATCGCCCTCGAGCAACAGAAAAAAGTGATCCTCTTCAACCCGTGGGATGAGGAGACGGTTCATTATGCCGATACCCTCCTGCCGGTCGGCACCTTTGCCGAAACCGAAGGGACTTTTACGAATTGCCAGGGACGGGTGCAACGGATTCGTGCCGCCTTTCCGCCTCCGGGAGAGGGACGACCGGTCTGGCAATGGCTTACCCATTTGACCCGTCTCTTCGAGAAGCCCGCGCCGAATTATACCACCGCTCCTGCACTCTTTCTCTCAATGGCAAATCAGATAGCGGCTTTCAGGGGACTCGATTACGAAAAGATTGGCAATCAGGGGATGTTGCTGAAAGGGTAAATGGAGCTGTTGATCACACTTCTCAAGGTTCTCATCATTCCGATGTTGGTGATCAACCTGATCCCCCTTCTGATTTGGATGGAGAGAAAGGTTTCCGCCTATATCCAGGACCGGCGTGGCCCCAACCGTGCTGCCATCTTGGGGGTTCGTCTGGGGGGATTGATCCATAACATCGCCGACGTCATCAAGCTGTTCACCAAGGAGGATATTGTCCCGGCAGGGGCGAACAAGTTTTATTTTATTCTGGCCCCCGCCATCCTGATGTTTGTCTCCTTTGTGGCCGTGGCGGTGATCCCGTTTGCCGATACGATCACTTTGAATGATGGAAATATTTTTTCGTTCCAACTGGCCGATCTCAATGTCGGGCTCCTCTACATCCTCGCCATCAGCTCTCTGTCGGTCTACAGTATTCTTTTGGCCGGTTGGTCTTCGAACAACAAATATGCTTTTTTGGGTGGGCTCCGCGCTTCTTCCCAGATGATCAGTTACGAGATCACGATGGGACTCGCTGTTGTGGCGATCCTGATGCTTGCCGGTTCGGCGAGTTTGAATGACATCGTGCGGGATCAAGGGCCCCTCCCGTGGCACTGGAATATTTTTCGGCAGCCGCTCGCTTTTTTTCTCTTTTTAGCGGCCAGTTATGCCGAGACGAACCGCACCCCGTTTGACCTTCCTGAAGGGGAGTCCGAAATTGTCGCCGGCTATCATGTCGAGTATTCAAGCATGAAGTTTGCCCTCTTTTTTATGGGGGAGTATGCCGCGATGGTCATTGCCTCGGCCGTGACCGCCTCCCTCTTTCTGGGTGGTTGGCAGGTCCCTTTTTTTTCTACCGAGGCGTTGAGGGTGCTGGCCCCTGATTTTTTGCCCCCAGTCGCCTTTGCCGCTCTGGTTCAGGCAACGGTTTTTCTCGCCAAGATCCTTTTTTTCTGTTTTCTCTTCGTCTGGGTTCGTTGGACGTTGCCGCGGTTTCGTTATGACCAGTTGATGCGTTTCGGCTGGCAGTTCATGCTCCCGCTGGCTCTTTTTAATATTCTGGTGACGGGGGTGTGGTTGCTCATCGTCCCTTGAGGAGTTTAAGATGCAGCTGTTTTTCTTTTATCTTTTTTCTCTGATCACACTCAGTGGCGCCGTCCTCGTGGTGGCCCACCCAAATACACTTTCCTCGGCGATGAGTTTGATCGTCTCGCTCTTTGGGGTGGCCTGTCTCTTTGTCCTTTTGGCGGCCCCTTTTGTGGCAACAATGCAACTTTTGCTCTACGCCGGTGCGATCATGGTCCTTTTTATTTTTGTGATCATGCTCCTCAATCCCTCAACGAATCGCCTCGTCAAGAGACTCAGTTTTGGAGGTCTCTTGGGAATTCTCATTAGCAGTTATCTCGCCGTGATCTTGGTCCTCCGGGTGGTGAGCTTTAACAAGCCGGAGGAGGTAGCAATCTCAAGCGATTACGGAAGTTTACGGGAGGTTGGCCAGCTCCTTTTTTCTACCTATCTTGTCCCATTTGAAGTGACCTCGCTTCTTCTACTTGTCGCGATTATCGGGGCGGTGGTTTTGGGGAGGCAGAGCCTGCCTGGGGGACGATCATGATTAGTCTCGTCCATTACCTGATCGTCAGTATTCTACTTTTTTGTATCGGCGTCGCCGGTTTTCTCTGCCGTCGGAATGCGCTCGTCCTCTTTATGTCGGTTGAACTGATGCTCAATGCCGCCAATTTAGCCTTTATTACCTTTGCGCGGTTTCAGGGAAATCCTTCTGGATCAGTCATCGCCTTTTTTGTGATGGTGGTGGCAGCGGCGGAGGTGGCGGTGGGGCTCGCCATTCTTGTCCTGGTTTTCAAGAATCGGTCCTCGGTAGATGTGAACGAGATTTCGTTAATGAAAGGATGATTTTTGTAGGGGCAGGTTTTAAACCTGCCCCTACGTTGTTATGGAAACACTGATTCTCGGTATACCGATTTCAAAAGTCATTGTCTGGATCCCAGGCCTTCCCCTTTTGGGCGCCCTGTTAAACGGCCTGATCGCCCTCTGGTCCGCTCGTCGTGGCCGACCCGCTTCCAAGGCGCTCGTCTCCCTCTTTGGTGTTGGTTTCCCACTCCTCTCCTTCGGCCTTGCGCTGGTGGTCTTTAGTATCTTTCGTGATTTTACGGTCGGCGAAACGGTTGGACCACTCTTCCCCTGGATCGAACTCGCTGGCCTGAAGATCTCCTTTTCCTTTTTTATCGACCGGCTCTCGCTCCTGATGATCCTCATCGTTACGGGTGTTGGTTCCTTGATCCATATCTATTCTGTCGGCTACATGGCGCACGATTCTGGTTACGCCCGCTACTTTTGCTACTTAAACCTCTTTCTCTTTTCGATGCTGCTGCTCGTGACCGGCGAAAGCCTGCCGCTCCTCTTCATCGGCTGGGAGGGGGTTGGGCTTTGTTCGTACCTCTTGATCGGATTCTGGTTTACCGAGACTGAAAAGGCAGCGGCAGGACTCAAGGCGTTTGTGACCAACCGGATTGGGGATGCCGGATTCTTGATCGGGATGTTTCTGATTTACAAGGCGACCGGCGTTTTGGGTTTTGCCGATCTGGCCAGCAGACGGGAGCTTCTTGTGCCGGTGGCCACACTCGCGAGTCTTTTTCTTTTTGCTGGTGTCTGCGGTAAGTCGGCGCAGATCCCACTTTACATCTGGCTCCCGGATGCGATGGCCGGCCCAACACCGGTCTCCGCTTTAATCCATGCCGCCACCATGGTGA
>JAUSKE010000093.1 GCA_030649435.1 Deltaproteobacteria bacterium | reverse complement strand
TTCGAATCCGGACGGGAGAGACCGGATCCAACGCGATCTGAACCCTGAGGGTAGATTGCGCTAGACAGGTTTAAACGGCTCATGTTAGACGCCGTCTGCGGGCTTTTCTTAAGGAGGTTTGTATGAAGAAGGTCGAGGCAGTGATCAAGCCATTTAAGCTAGACGAGGTTAAAGAGGCGCTCCATCAGGTCGGTATTGCTGGCATGACTGTTTCTGAGGTCAAAGGTTTCGGCCGTCAGAAGGGGCATACCGAACTCTACCGCGGGGCCGAGTATGTGGTCGATTTTTTGCCCAAGGTTAAAATCGAAATCATTGTAAAGGATGATCAGGTGGCTCAAGTGGTTGAGGCGATTCTCAAGGGGGCCAAGACCGGTCGTATTGGTGATGGCAAGATTTTTGTCTCGTCGGTGGAGGAAGTGATTCGAATCCGGACGGGAGAGACTGGCGCTAACGCAGTTTAACAATATAAGGAGGAAGTTCGTATGACCAACGGAAATCCCTGTGGGATGACACCGAAAGAGGCGGTCGCTTTTGCCAAGGAAAATAAGGCCAAGATGGTCGATTTCAAGTTCATTGATTTTCCGGGTGTCTGGCAGCATTTTTCAGTCCCGATATCCCAGTTTGAAGAGGCTAATTTCGAAGAAGGGTATGGTTTTGATGGTTCCTCGATCCGCGGTTGGCAGGCGATTAACAATTCCGACATGCTTGTGTTGCCGGACCCCAAAACGATGGTTGTCGATCCTTTCTGTGCGATCCCGACCGTCTCGATGATCTGCAACATCGTCGATCCGGTGACGAAGGAACCGTATAGCCGTGATCCCCGTTACATCGCCCGTAAGGCAGAGGCGTATGTTAAAACGACCGGCATTGGCGACAAAATCTTCTTTGGTCCGGAAGCCGAATTTTTTGTCTTCGACAGCGTCACTTTTGATCAATCCCATAACTTTGGATACTTTAAGGTCGACTCGGTTGAAGGGCGTTGGAACAGTGGCCAGGAAAAGTTTATGAATGGCCAGACAAACCTGGGTTACCTGCCCCGGTTCAAGGAAGGGTATTTCCCTGTCCCACCGACAGACACCTTGCAAGACCTCCGTTCCGAGATGGTTCTTGAGCTGGAGAAGTTGGGGATCATCATTGAATGCCAGCATCATGAAGTGGCGACCGCTGGTCAGTGCGAAATTGATATGAAGTTTGATACCCTGACCAAGATGGCTGACCAAGTTTGTTGGTTCAAGTACGTTTTGAAAAACGTCGCTCGTCGTCATAACAAGACGGTGACCTTCATGCCGAAGCCACTCTTTAATGATAACGGCTCGGGAATGCACTGCCACCAGTCAATCTGGAAGGGGGATAAACCTCTCTTTGCTGGCGACAAATATTCCGGTATTTCCGAGATGGGGCTCTACTACATCGGCGGGATCATCAAGCATGCCGCGGCGCTCTGTGCCTTTACGAACCCGACGACCAATTCATACCGTCGTCTCGTTCCTGGCTTTGAAGCTCCCGTGAATCTTGCTTATTCTTCACGAAATCGTTCCGCCGCCTGCCGGATCCCGATGTACTCACAATCCCCCAAGGCGAAGAGGGTCGAGGTTCGTTTCCCAGATCCGTCTTGTAACCCATACCTCGCTTTTGCCGCGATGTTAATGGCCGGTCTCGATGGGATCCAGAACCGAATCGATCCGGGTCAGCCTTTGGATAAGGATATTTATTCCATGAGCCCAGAGGAGTTGAAGGATGTCCCGCACGTCCCTGGTTCCCTGGAAGAGTCCTTGAATGCCCTCAAGAAGGATCATGAATTCCTTTTGAAGGGGGATGTCTTTACCCCGGACGTGTTGGAGCGTTGGATTGATTATAAGATCGAAAACGAGGTCAACCCGGTCCGGCTCCGTCCGGTGCCGTGGGAATTTGCCCTCTATTACGATATTTAATAGGTTGTGGATTCTCGGAAAAACCCTCCCTCGCCAAGCGGCTAGGGAGGGTTTTTTCTTTTGTCAGCCCCTTCCATTCATGCTACGTTCACCCTCCCAACTAAGAAAGGATAGGTTATGAAAAAGTTTATTATTATTGGTCTCTTGTTGACGGTTGTGTCCTGTAGCAGGGCTAAACAACCGATTGTGATTACGAACACACCGGGTGAATCAAAGGTCTTGGCGGTGATCGATGGTGAAAAGATTACCGAAGAGGATATTAAAAAAAGCGGATCAAGCCGGTTGGCCCAAGCCTCTGCAGAGCTGTATGAGGCCCAGAAGGATCTGGTTGATGCTATCGTTCAGGAAAAGTTATTGGCGAAAGAGGCTGCCAAAAGGCAGAAAACAGCTGACCTCCTCCTCAAGGAGGAGATTTTTGACAAGGTTGCTGTCACGGATAAGGAAATAGAGCAGTTCTACAATGAGAAGAAGGCAAGTTTTCAGGGAAAGACGTTGGATCAGGTTAAAGAAAATCTGAAAAGTTATCTACAGCGGCAGAAACAGGAAGAGCGGCGGGGAGAATTTGTCAAAAAGTTGATGGCCAAGGTAGATCTGAGTTACCTCATCCAGCCGCCGAGGGTCGAAGTGGGGACTAATGGCAATCCTGGGATCGGTCCGAAGGATGCCAAAATCACCATGATTGAGTTTACCGATTACCAATGTCCCTTTTGTGGTCGGGCCAGGGAAGTGGTGAATCAGGTCATCGCAGAGTACAAGGGAAAACTCCACTATGTTTTAAGGGATTTTCCGCTCTCTTTTCACAAGGAGTCATTCAAGGCGCACGAGTCAGCCCGTTGTGCCAATGATCAGGGAAAGTACTGGGAGATGAACAAAAAGCTCTTTAGTAACCAAAGAGATCTGAAGCTGGAAGATTTGCAGAAGTATGCTTCTGAACTGAAGCTCGATATGAACAAATTCAATGAGTGTCTCAGTTCTTCTAAGCATGCGGCGGCTGTTTCCCAAGACCAACAAGACGGGGAAAAGGCTGGGGTGAGTGGAACACCGGCTTTTTTCATCAATGGTCGTATGATCAGTGGGGCAAGGCCCTTTGCCGCTTTCAAGGAGATTATCGACGAAGAGCTCGGTCGGAATTAACCACTGAGTATAAAATAATGCTCGACCCGAAGTTCATCCTGTCTCATCTCGATAGCGTTAAAAAAGGGGTTCAAGACAAGCGTCAGAGTTTTGATTTCGTCCTGCTGGATCAGTTGGATGCCCAACGCCGTCAATGCCAGCACGAATACGACGCGCTCCGTGCCCAGCAGAATCAGGTTTCCCTGGAAATCGTCGCCCTTCAGAAGGGTGAGTCACACAATGGTGTGTCACCCAAGGCAAATAAAGAAACCACGACACTCCTTGGTGAGATGAAGGGGGTTTCATCCCGTCTCAAAGAGTTGGCGCTCTCCCAGTCAGAAGCGGAGGCAGCACTCCGTTCCTTGTTGCTGACCATCCCAAATTTAGCCCACGAATCGGTGCCGGTAGGGGCCGATGCCTCTTTTAACAAGGAAATTCGAAAATGGGGGAAACCATCGCAGTTTGATTTTAAAATTAAAGATCATGCCGATATCGGAGAGGCATTGGGGATACTGGATGTCGCCCGTGCGGCAAAAATAGCGGGCGCCCGGTTTACCCTCTACAAAGGGTTTGGAGCGAGGCTCGAACGGGCGTTGGCCCAGTTTATGTTGGACCTCCACACCGAAAAGCATGGCTATCTGGAGATCCTGCCCCCTTACCTGGCGAATGAAAAGGCGTTGGTGGGGACCGGGATGCTCCCCAAATTTGAGGGAGATCTCTTCAAAACTCGGGAAGGGTATTACCTGATCCCGACTGCCGAAGTCCCGCTGACCAATATGTATCAGGAAGAGATTCTTTCGGAAGAGGACCTTCCGATTCGTGTCACGGCCCATACCCCCTGTTTTCGGGCCGAGGCGGGGGCTGCTGGAAAAGATACGAAGGGGTTGATCCGACAACACCAGTTCAACAAGGTTGAATTAATGAAGTACACCACCCCGGAAACCTCGTATGCCGAATTAGAAAAGTTGGTGGCCGATGCCGAAAAGGTTCTTCAGCTCCTGGAGCTTCCCTATCGTGTGATGCTCCTTTCCACGGGGGATATGAGTTTTGCCTCAGCCAAGACCTACGACCTGGAGGTCTGGTTCCCGACCCAAAAAACTTATCGAGAGATCTCTTCTTGTTCCAATTTTGAAGATTTTCAGGCACGACGGGCCAATATCCGTTTTAAACCCAAAGATGGCGGCAAACCAAGGTACGTCCACACATTGAACGGTTCTGGTCTCGCGATCGGGCGAACCGTGGCGGCCCTTTTGGAAAACGGCCAACAGCCGGATGGTTCTCTCCGTATCCCTAAGGCGTTACAGCCTTACCTCGGAGGGCTCCAGGTTTTTATCAAGAGTTAAATCAGGCCGATCCTGTTTGCCTTTCACTAGTGAAATCGGTATACTCAGCCCCGCATGTATTGCGACTACTTTGGTCTTCGGGAAAAACCGTTTAACGTCACACCAGATCCAAAGTTTCTCTATCTTTCTCGTTCCCACGAAGAGGTTTTGGACAGTCTTCTCTACGGTATTCATGATCGTAAGGGGTTCATGACACTCACCGGAGAGGTTGGCACCGGCAAAACAACAATGGCGCGCGCCCTTTTAAACCGGTTGGGGGAAAGTGTGGATACGGCGCTACTTTTCAACCCGATCCTCTCCACATGGGAGCTTTTATCCGCCATCAATGATGATTTTGGACAGACGGTTTCGAGTCCTTGGGTGAAGCACCCCTCTCATAAGGATCAACTGGAGGTGTTGAACCGGTTTTTACTCGCCCGGTTTCAGGAAGGGAGAA
>JAUSKE010000085.1 GCA_030649435.1 Deltaproteobacteria bacterium | reverse complement strand
AGGTAGGCGGCTATTTTGATATGACCGGCGATGTAAGCCAGGATTCCGTAGGTGGCAAAAGAGAAGATCAGCGGGACCGTTGCCAGGCCGTCCAGACCATCAGTCAGATTGACCGCATTGGAGGTGCCGACGATGACGAGTACAGCAAAAAGCGGGTAGAGGAGGCCCAGGTCGAGTCTAAAGTTTTTGAAAAATGGGAAGGCAAGAGTTGTGTCTATTTTGAGAAAGCTCATGAGGAGGATGCCGATCAAAAAGGCGCACAAAACCTGTAATAGAAATTTGGATCGGGCCCGAAGCCCGCGAGAGGAACCGTAACGAATCTTGCAATAGTCGTCGTAGAAACCGATGAGACCATAAGTGAGGAGAACGACGATGGTGACCCAGAAGTGGTTATTGCCGAGATCGATCCAGAGGAGTGAGGAGATCAATGTCGCAAAGAGGATCGCAAGTCCCCCCATCGTGGGGGTTCCTTTTTTCTGAAGATGGCTTTGTGGGCCGTCGTCACGGATCACTTGTGTGAGGTTGGAGCGATGGAAGAAACGGATGACCCAACGTCCGATCAAGAAATAAAGAACAAGCGCAGTGATAAGCGCCCCGAAGGTTCGGAAGGTGATATATTTAAAGACGTTCAGAAAACTGATCGACTCGTGAAGGGGGTAGAGGAGGGCGTAGAGCATTTAGGCCAAACCTCCTTTTGTAAAGAGCTCTAAGAACCGTTCCATCCGGGCGCCGCGCGATCCCTTCAAAAGAATAACGTCATTGGGGCGGAGGAGAGAGGGGAGTGATCGTTTGGCCTTTTCAAAATTACCAAACGTACGGATCTTTTCAAACCGTTCTTGTCGTGCCCCTGCAGCGATTCCAGCAGCGCGCCGACCGATTGTCACCAGAAGGTCCAATCCTGACACCGCTGCTTCTTGGCCAACCTCTCGGTGCCCCTTATTTTCATAACGGCCGAGCTCCAACATCTCTCCTAAGATGGCCACCTTGCGACGCCCCTTGACCGTCAGCGAATGAAGGGTCTTTAACGCCGCCTTCATTGAATCAGGATTGGCATTGTAGGTGTCGTCTAAGACGAGAAGGTTTCTGATTTTTTTGATCTGCATCCTGTTTGGCGGAGGACGGAAATTTTTCAAACCCTTTTTCATCTGGGGCCATGAAACGGAGAGGAGGTCCCCCACGGCAATAGCCGCCAGCGCGTTGCTGACTGCGGTGACACTGACGAGCGGGATCTCGAAGCGTTCCGTTTTTTTTGTTTTCTTGAGAAGGAACTCCATCCCTCGGGTGGAGCACCCTCGAAGCCCCTTGAGACGAACTTGGAACGCCTGGTAAGTGGCTTTCCGTAATCCAAAGTTGACCTGTCGGGAGTGGCAGAGCTTTTTTAAGAATTTTGTCTCTCCATCATCGGCATTGAGAATCGCTGTGCCGTTTGATGGGAGTCTCTTTAAGAGTTCTCCCTTGGCCTTTGCAACGGCCCTCAAGGAACCAAGGCCTTCGAGGTGGGCATGCCCGATATTGGTGATCACCCCGGCCTGGGGGGAGGCGATTTCAGCGAGGCGATCAATTTCTCCCGGGGCATTCATCCCCATTTCAACGACCGCCGCCTGATCCCGTCCGCTCAGACGAAACAGGGTCTGTGGCAGACCGATTAGGTTGTTCAAATTCCCCTCCGTTTTGAGGGTGCGGTATTTTTGTTTTAAAATTTGAAAAATCATCTCTTTTGTCGTTGTCTTCCCGTTACTCCCTGTTACCGCTACGACCGGTATCTTGAACTGTTGCCTCCAATAAGTGGCCAAGTCCCCCAAGGCGCGAAGTGTCGAAGGAACCTGGATGATAAAGAATCGGTGGTGATTGAAGGAGAGGCTCTTTTTTTCCACAAGCGCCCCCACGGCCCCCTTTTTAAATGCCTCCTCCAGAAAGGAATGCGCATCATAGTTCCTCCCCTTGAGTGGGATGAAGAGATCCCCCCGTTTCACCGTTCGTGTGTCGGTCGAGACACCGGTTATTTTTTCGCCCGTTGTCGCGACGATTAATTTTCCACGGACCGCTTTTAAAATCTCTTTTTGAGAAAGCTTCATCGTTCACGATATCCCCAAGGGTGAGTCACCCAAGAATTTTTCTAACTTCCTCCTGGTCCGAAAAATGTTTCTTCTCTGTCCCGATAATCTGGTAATCCTCGTGCCCCTTGCCGGCGATGAGAATGGTGTCCCCCGGCTCTGCAATCGAGAGGGCCCGAGCGATCGCTTCCTGCCGGTCGGCGATGATAAGGGGCTGTTTCCCCCCCTTGATGACGCCGGCCAAGATCTGTTTTAAAATTTTTTGCGGCTCTTCGGTTCGGGGATTGTCGGAGGTGAGGATCACAAGATCCGCTTTTTGAGCGGCGATTTCTCCCATGAGAGGTCTCTTGCCAGAATCGCGATCGCCACCACAACCAAAGAGGGCGATCAGTCGTCCAATCGTCAGGGGGCGGAGCATTTCAAGAACTTTTTCCAACGCCTCGGGGGTATGGGCGTAGTCGACGAAGAGGGCGAGTCCTTTTTTATTTGAGATTGCCTCGAGCCGACCGGGGATGACGACTACCGCTTCAAGCCCATTCTTGATCACCTCTGGTGAAAACCCAAGGGCCACCGCACAGGCGGTCGCGGCGAGCAGGTTGCTCAGGTTGTGTTGACCCAAGAGGGGTGATGAAAGCAGGAAATCCCCTCCAGGGGTTTTGATATGAGCCCTGATCCCTCGCCGAGTTAGTTTGACATCGTCCGCCGAGATATCGGCCTCTCCCTCGCCGTAAGTGAGTACAGTGACAGAGGGGCCGATCCGTTCCCTTATTTTTTTGCCCCAAGGATCTCCCACCGGCAGGACTGCCGTCTTCTTTTTCTTGCTACTACTAGTTAGAATTTCGGTGAAGAGGCGACACTTTGCTTCAAAATAGTCATCTAGGGTTTCGTGAAAGTCGAGGTGGTCTCTTGAGAGATTGGTGAAACAGACAACATCAAAATGACAACCAACGACGCGGTCCAATGAAAGGGCATGGGAAGAGACCTCCATCGCGACCGATTGAACCCCCTCATTGCGCATCGTTGCCAGGAGCGATTGAAGCTCAGAGGGTTCTGGTGTTGTGGTTGGGGCGGGTCGGTTTATTTCTCCAAAACGATAATTGATGGTACCGATGACCCCCGATTTTTGCGAAGCCTCTTTGAAAATTGATTCGAGTAGAAAGGTGAGACTCGTCTTGCCGTTCGTCCCGGTGACCCCGACCAGATTGAGCGAACGGCTCGGCTCATCATAAAATCGGGCGGAGAGAAGGGCTAAGGCCTGACGGGCTTCTTTAACCTGGAGCCACGCCGGCAGGGGTGATCCCCCAGGGTGATTCACCCCAGGAACAATTTTGGGAGCTGGATCGATGGAGACAATGCCAGCCGCCCCTCGGGCAATCGCCTCTTCAATAAAAAGGCGGCCGTCAGTTTTCGATCCTGGGATCGCGACAAAGAGAAACCCTTTTTCAACTCTTTTGGAGTGGGGGGTAATGCCGGAGATCGTGGCCAAAAGATCCCCTGAGCTTTGAACGAGTGCTTCAGAGGAGATCAATTCCTTCAGTGTTGTCAAAGAAAAATCCTCAATTACTCGGGCTGAAAAAAGACCTGGCACAAGGCTCCTTCCTTTATTGCTGTTCCTGGTGCGAGACTTTGGCCGACGGCCACTCCTGTTCCGCGAAGTTCAATCTTCATCCCCCGTCCCTCCAAAAGAGAGATCGCCTGCCGCATTGATAACCCTCGAAGGTCCGGCATTGCGGAGGCAGCGACTTCAGCGGAAACGGCACTCTTGGGATGGGTCGGCGATGGGCCGGCAGGGCCGGTCCCAACTGGTTCCTTCGATTGCGTCGCCACCTGTTGCACGGTTTTCTCGGGATGGATCCCGAGCTTTTGCACCGCGGCGAGGGCGATATTTCTAAAAATAGGGGCGGCGACCTGACCACCGTAGGTAATCCCTACCGGTTCATCGATCGCCACAAAAATAACTAAACGTGGTGAGTCGGCTGGAAAATAACCGACGAATGAACTTAAGTATTTGGAATGGGAATACCGTTTGGTTTTGGGGTCCAGTTTTTGCGCCGTGCCGGTTTTTCCGGCGATGGTATAACCAGGCAGTGAGGCCAGTTTGCCCGTCCCTTCTTCAGAAACGACGGTTTTTAAAATTTGGGTCAGACGATGCGCGGTCTCTTCACGCAAAACTCTTTTAACAATTCGTGGTGACGCTTCTTTTAAAACTTTTCCCTGTTCATCAACAATTTTTTGGACCAAATAGGGGCGCCACCTAAGCCCCCCCGAGGCAATTGTTGCAAAGGCATTGGTCATTTGAAGAGCGGTGACACCAACCCCCTGGCCAAAAGAGATGCTCGCTGTGTCGATTTCGCTCCATCGTGATACGGGCAAAACCCTTCCGGAAATTTCACCCGGATAATCGATATCGGTCTTATCCCCGAATCCGAAATTGCGGATGATTTCATAGAAGCGAGCCCTTCCCACCTTTTGTTGGATTTTGTAGATGCCGATATTTGAAGAAACTTTGAGAATGTCGAGGAACGTCAGGGTCCCATACGGGTCATGGTCATGGATTGTATTTTTGCCGATCCTGAACGATCCATTTTCGCAAAAGAACTTATCGGTGGCTTGGACAAGATTATCTTCCAATGCTGCTGCGGCGACGATTGTTTTGAAAGTCGACCCCGGTTCAAACATTTCGGCGACCGACTTATTTTTCCAGAGAGAGAGATCATAAGAGGTATAACTGTTGGGATTGAAGGAAGGGTAGGAGGCCATCGCAAGGATCGCTCCGTTAGTTGGGTCCATAACGATTGCCGAGCCCCCCTTTGCCTTGAGGCGTGAGGCGGTCATCTGTAGTTCTCTCTCGGTGATAAATTGTAGTTGGCGGTCGACGGTCAGAACAAGGTGTGCTTTTTGTTGCTGTAAACCAGGTGTCTGTTCCAAACCTTCTTCGGTCCCGAAGATTTCCCCGCGGGCATCTCTATAGGCCACTTCGTGGGTCGGCGTCCCCCTTAAGGTCTTGTCGTAGTAAAGCTCTAGTCCCGAGAGCCCCCTGTTATCATAACCAACGGCCCCAATCAGGGGACTTGCCAATTCCTTGTTGGGGTAGAAGCGCTTCGATTCCTTGACGAGTTGAAGGCCGTTGAGGGAGCTGCCCTTGGGTGACTCACCCTTTGTGGGCAGGTCCTGAAAATGGGCCGTTTCTTTGGCCGAGAGATGACGTTTCAGCCAGACGAACTTGCTGCTGCTGGAGAGAGAAGCGAGGATCGCTTTTTTGGGGAGTGAAAGATCCGCTGAGGCAAAACGGGCCAACTCTTCTTGCTCTTTGACCTGTCTTGGGTGAACCCCCAATGAGTAACTGGGGACGCTGACCGCCAGCTCTTCTCCGTGACGATCATAGATCGAACCACGGCCGATCGTTTCCGGAACTTTTTTCTGGTACTGTTGTAGTGCCAGACGGCCCAGTTTTTTTTGGGGCCGGACTTGAAGCTGATAGGAACGGGCGATGACAATAACGAAACCGATCAAGAGACAGAAACCAGTAATCAAGAGTCTTTTTTTAATCCCTTGTCGTCCTGTTTCATGAACGAAGATTCGTTCTTTCATCATTGGGGTGGAGCTCCAAGAAAAATGACCTGATCTTCTTTGGGGAGTGCTAGGCCAAACTGGTTGCGACCGATCTGTTCCAGACGTTGTGACGATCGTAGCGTGGCTGCCTCAAGAGAGAGATTGTTGTCAGTTTCTTGCAGCTCCATCTGTTGTTGTCGCAATTCCCCCAGCCGGTACCCTTTTTCAATCACCTTGATGCGTGACCAGACGTAGAAAAGAGAACAGATCATGAGGGTGGTCATCAAAAGGATCAACTCCTTGGCGAGTCTCTTTTTTTGGTGTGATGAAAGACCCCATTCACTCCCCCGTCGGATCGACTGTTGAAAGTAGGGGTCTTGAAAAACTGGTCTGGAAGCAGGTGTCGCC
>JAUSKE010000084.1 GCA_030649435.1 Deltaproteobacteria bacterium | reverse complement strand
GACGATTTCTTTATCTCGATCTATGCCGGTTCAAGCGTCTGGTCAGATGTGGGCAAAGACACGTCACTCTGGAAGATGGTGCTGACTTACCCGGGGGGTGGGGAGGCGAGGCCAATTTCAATCCAGAAGGTGAAGAGTAATCCTCTTCAACGGATGTTTTACCCCTACGTCGACAAGTGGTCCCACACTTACGAAGCCCGCTTTGATAAGTTTCTTCCGGAAGGATTAAAAGAGTTCTCTCTTTCTTTCGTTGGTATTCCTGCGACCAGTAAACTTGTCTGGAAAGGTTTGAAACCTGTCCCTACCGATCGTGGGGAGATCGTTCGAAAAACTAAAACACAAAAAATTAGATAATCGTGTCCCTCTGGTATTCCTTTTTTGTCTCCGGGTGATCAATATTGTAATGGAGTCCCCGACTCTCTTTTCGGGAGAGGGAGGATTGGATCACCAAATCAGCAATCGTCACGATGTTTCTGAGTTCCAGAAGATCACCTGTTATCTTGAAATTCCAATAGTACCCTTTGATCTCTTCTTTGAGTAGATCGATCCTCGCCTTGGCACGGGCGAGTCGTTTGTCGGAGCGAACGATCCCGACATAGTTCCACATCAGGCGGCGGATCTCCTCCCAGTTGTGGGTGATGACGATCTGTTCGTCGTTATCAACGGCGGAACCGGCATCCCATGGTGGTAGGGGCACTCCTTGGTGTTCCCTCTGATTGGGCGCAGCAAGCAACGCCCTTACCTCCTCAATGGCCGCCTCTGCCGCTTTTTTTGCAAAAACGATCGCTTCGAGGAGGGAGTTTGAGGCGAGACGATTGGCCCCGTGAAGACCGGTGCAAGCGACTTCACCCGCCGCGTACAGGGAACTGATTGAAGTTCGGCCATAGTCATCAGTCACAACCCCGCCACAAAAATAATGGGCTGCCGGAACGACAGGGATCGGCTCCTTCGTGATATCCAGTCCATACTGGAGGCATTGCTGATGGATATTTGGGAACCTCTCCTTAATAAAGGAGCCGTTTTTGTGTGTCAGGTCCAAAAGCACATATTCTTCGCCGCTTCTTTTGAGCTCGGTATCGATCGCTCTGGCCACGATATCCCGAGGGGCAAGGTCTTTTAAAGGATGGACCTTTTCCATGAACGGCGTGCCGTCTCCCTTTCGTCTCAAAATCGCCCCTTCTCCACGAATCGCCTCCGAGATCAGAAAGGTTCTCCCTTTTTCCTGCGTCGCATATTGGCGGTTATAAAAGCAGGTGGGGTGGAATTGTACAAATTCAAGGTTGGCCATTCGGGCACCGGCCCGGTAGGCCATCGCCATACCGTCGCCGGTCGCGATATCAGGGTTAGAGGTGTAGAGGTAAACCTTACCAGCCCCTCCCGTGGCGAGGAGAGTCGTTTTGGCCCTGACTGTTTTAACAGTCCGACTTCGACGATCGAGGAGGTAAAGACCCAAGCATCGGACTGGCCCTTCATTTTTTAATTTTTGGTTCGTGATTAGGTCGATCCCGAAGTGATGCTCCAGGACCGTAATGTTGGGGTGATTCATGACCTGATTCAAAAGGGCCCGTTCAATTTCAGCGCCGGTCATGTCCTGTGAGTGGAGGATTCGTCGGGCGGAATGACCCCCCTCACGCCCGAGGTCGTAGGTCCCTTCACTCTTCTTGGCGAATTGAACGCCGCGATCAATCATCTTCTGGACTTCGCCGGGGCCCTGGGTGATCACCATCTTAACGATTTCTTCATGACAAAGGCCGGCACCGGCCTTGAGCGTGTCTTGGATATGGGATTCGTAGGAATCGTCACTGCTGAAGACCGAGGCGATCCCGCCTTGTGCGTAGTTGGTGTTTGATTCGGCCTGGTCTTTTTTGGTCGCGATGATTACCGAACCGTAAGGGGCCACCTCGAGGGCAAACCAGAGGCCCGCAATACCGCTCCCAACAACGAGAAAATCGGATTCCAAGTCCATCGGCTAGCAGTATTCTTGATTGCCTTCAAAGTCAATCGATGCTACTTAAGATAAATGTCTTGGCTCGAAAAGCGCCCCTTTTTCCGTCGTCGGCTTGAACGACGAGAGATGTTGGGCCTGCCCAATTACCTGACCTATGGCCGGATCGCGGTGATCCCGATCATCGTCGGTCTGATGATGACGATCAACGATAACGACGGTCGGTTTAATAATTGGGATTATCTTGCGAGCGCCATGGCGACTGTCCTCTTTGTGATCGCCGCCCTCTCCGACGTCGTCGACGGCTACTATGCGCGTAAGTACAACTTTTGTAGCTCCTTCGGAAAATTCATTGATCCTTTGGCCGACAAACTTCTTTCTACAGCGGTCCTGATTCTTCTGATTCCCCTGCATCGGATCGCCGGTTGGGTTGTTGTGATCCTCCTTTCCAGGGAAATTACCATCACGACACTCCGCGCGATCGCAGCGGATGAGGGGATTGTGATTGCGGCCTCCCAATGGGGTAAATACAAAACGATTATGCAAAATTTTGCCTTGGGCTTTCTTATTTTTCATTACCCAGCCTTGGGGATCAAGCCTTGGCTTATCGGAAATTGGCTTCTTTTCTTTGCGATCCTTCTTTCTGTCGGTTCAGGGCTCCACTATGGGCTCTCTTTTTTCAGGGAGGCGCTGATGAGGAAAGGGATTTCCAGTTGACAAAACAAGGCTAAATCTGCTACTTTATTGGTAAATTCAATGAACAAGTCGAACCTGATTGACATCATCGCCGAGAAGACCAAGTTGACGAGAAAGAAGGCCGAGGAGCTTGTCAATTTTGTTTTTGACTCCATGACAAACGCCTTGGTGACAGGAGGCCGGATTGAAATCCGGGGTTTTGGCAGCTTCGTCGTTCGCACCTACGAGTCCTATACCGGTCGCAATCCGCGAACGGGAGAATCAATTCAGGTCAAACCAAAAAAATTGCCCTTCTTTAAAGTAGGTAAGGAATTGAAAGAAAAGGTTGACGGAAAGATTGTTAAAAAACCTCCTACAGGATGACCCAGACTATCCTTCTCTCCTAAAAGAGATTCCCAAGAGTCCCACCTTGTTTTACGAAGGAGATCTCTCCTCTCTGAAAGGCCCCTGTCATGCCATTTTCGGTTCACGAGCGGCCTCAAACTATGGGAGAGAAGTAGCTTTTCAACTGGCGAGAGAGTTGGCCGAACGTGGTTTTGTGGTTGTCTCCGGTTTTGCCGAGGGGATTGATGCGATGGCCCATCAGGGGGCGTTGGCAGGGGGAGGGAAGACGATTGCCGTCTTGGGGGCCGGGCTCGATGTCGTTTACCCCCGCGAACATTACAAGACCTTAAAACCGGCGATTCGTGAAAATGGTCTTCTGGTGACGGAACAGTCGCCGGGAACACCTCCATTGCCTCAACATTTTCCATCCCGTAACCGGATCATCAGCGGCCTTTCGTATGGGGTGATTGTCGTTGAAGCGGCGTTGAAGAGCGGCTCACTGATCACGGCCCAGTGGGCACTTGAACAAAACCGAGAAGTTTTTGCAGTGCCGGGTCCGATCGAGTCCCGTTTAAGTGAAGGACCTCATCGTCTCATCCAGAATGGGGCGAAATTGGTACACACGGTCGACGACATTCTTTCAGAACTTCCGATGCTCCCAAAGAGTGAGGTGGTTGCAAAAAAAACGGAAGACCATTACAATGCCCTTGACGTGGAGGAAAAAAAGATCTTTAGCCTTCTCTCTATGAAACCGATCTCTGTTGATGAAATTGTAAGGCAGCTCAAAATGGATAGTGGCTCGGTCCTTTCATTGCTCTTGTCTCTCGAACTCCGGGGTTGTGTCACTCAGCATCCGGGAAAACAGTTTAGTCGTCGTTCTTCACGCCAGGAGGCGCTCTCTTGAAAAAATCATTGGTGATCGTCGAATCTCCCGCAAAGGCGAAGACGATTGAAAAATATTTAGGCCCCGGTTTTACGGTGAAGGCCTCTGTCGGTCATATTAAGGATCTTCCTAAAAAAACTCTTGGAGTCGATGTCGAGAACGGTTTTCTCCCAACCTATGAGCTGATCGCGACAAAGAAGAAGGTGGTCGACGATCTTCGAAAGGCGGCGGAAAAAGCGGACGCGATCTTTTTAGCGCTCGATCCTGATCGGGAAGGAGAGGCGATCGCTTGGCACGTTGCCGAGGAGATTGGCAAAAAAAGTAAGGGGGCCTTGCCCAAGGGAAAGGGTAAGAAGGGTGATTCAGCCAAGGGTGAGTCATTCGGTGGTAAAATCCAGAGAATCCTCTTTAACGAGATCACCAAAAAGGCGATTCAGGAGGCGGTCCAAAAACCGATGGAGCTTAACCGACCGCTCTATGAAGCCCAACAGGCACGACGGGTTCTTGACCGTCTGGTCGGGTATCAGATCAGTCCAATCCTTTGGGAAAAAGTTCGTCGGGGGCTTTCCGCCGGTCGTGTCCAGTCGGTAACAGTCCGGATTATTTGTGAGCGTGAGCAGGCCATTCGTGCGTTTAAGCCAGAGGAATATTGGTCTCTTGAAGTAAATCTGATGGGCTCACGTGAGCCTTCTTTCATCGCCCACCTGGCCCTCTATAAGGATGAGAAAATTGAGATCAAGGCGGAGGCTGAATCCAAAAAAGCGGTCGCTGCCCTTCAAAAAGAAACTTTTAAACTGGTTAAGATCACCAAGAAGGAGAGAAAGCGTTACCCTCCTCCTCCTTTTATCACCAGTAAGCTTCAACAGGATGCCGCTCGTAAGCTTGGTTTTACCACCAAGCGGATCATGATGATTGCGCAGCAGCTTTATGAAGGGGTGGAGTTGGGGGCTGAAGGCTCGGTTGGTTTGATTACCTATATGCGAACCGATTCGATCCGTGTCTCTGACGGTGCACTGACAGAGGTCCGTGACTTTATCGAGAAGCAGTTTGGCAAATCCCATCTGCCGGAAAAAGCGATCATCTATAAAGGAAAGAAAGGGGCTCAAGATGCCCACGAGGCGATCCGACCGACGAGCGTTGCTTATCATCCTCAAGAAATCAAAGAGCACCTGACCGCTGAACAGTACAAGCTTTACGACCTGATCTGGAAACGGTTTGTTGCCTCGCAGATGGTCCCAGCGATCTATGACCAGACCCTTTTTGAGATCAATGCCGGTCTTTACGGTTTCCGGGCCAACGGTTCTATCATCAAGGAGGCAGGGTACCTGGCGGTTTATCATGAAGATCGTGAGGAGAGTGGTGAGGAGGATGAAGAAGGGGTCCTGCCGCTTTTGACCGAGGGGGAGGTTTTAAAATTATTGGAACTAATACCGAAGCAGCACTTTACCGAACCGCCCCCCCGATTTACCGAGGCCTCGCTCGTCAAAGAGCTGGAGGAAAAGGGAATCGGTCGGCCATCGACCTACGCGGCGATCCTTTCGAACATTCAGGATAAAGAATATGCCAAAAAAGAGTTGGGACGCTTTTCACCGACCGATCTGGGTGGGATCACGAATGATCTCTTGGTCGGTAGTTTTCCCGACATCCTGAGCGTTGAGTTCACCGCTAAGATGGAAGAGGAATTGGATGATGTTGAAGAAGGGCGCCGCTCTTATAAGGATGTGCTCGGCGATTTCTACACCCCTTTCAGCAAAACACTCGTCCACGCCAAAGAGCATATGAAGGATATCAAGCGGCAGGAGATCAAGACTGACCTCTCCTGTGAAAAGTGCAAGAGCCCGATGGTGATCAAGTGGGGTCGGCGCGGTGAGTTCATCGCCTGCTCAAACTATCCGGAATGTAAAAATACCCGTGAATTTACACGGCACGAAGGGGGAGAGATCAAGCTGACCAAGCTCGAGGTCACCGGAGAATTTTGCGGTACCTGCGCTTCACAGATGGTGATCAAGAGCGGTCGCTTTGGCAAATTCCTCGCCTGTTCCAAATACCCGGAGTGCAAGACGAGCCGGTCGATTTCTCTGGGGATCAATTGCCCGAAGTGCGAAGGGGGCAAGGTTGCGGAACGTCGAACAAAGAAGGGGCGGACTTTTTACGGTTGCACCAGCTACCCCAACTGTAAATTTGCAACTTGGGACAAGCCGGTTAAGGAAAAATGCCCGCAGTGCGATTCAACGTTCCTCCTCCTCAAGGTTTCGAAGAAGGATGGCAATCGCACGCTTTGTCCCAAAGAGTGCGGTTATGAGAAGAGAGACGAGGGAGAGCCCACTCCAGAGAAGGTTCCTGCGGCATGATGGTTCGACCAGCTCACCATGTCCGTAAAGATCAGGATGTTGAAAATTTTTTGGAGTGGTTGCGTCACGAACGAAGGGTTTCCCCCCATACGGTTCTCAGCTACCGTCGTGATCTAGAACAGTTCCAGAATTTTTTAAAAGAAGAGGGAGCGTTGAAGAAATTGTCATCCCTCTCCGAGATCCAGGTCCGTCGTTTTATCGGGTTTCTCTTCCAGAAAAAAAATCAGGCGAGTTCCATCGCCAGAAAGTTATCGGCACTCAGGAGTTTTTATCGTTATCTCCAGCGAAAGGGAATTCTGGAACAAAGTCCCGCACGCGAGATCACGAGCCCCAAGCTGCCAAAAAGGATGCCCAAATTTTTGACCGTCGATGAAATGAACCTTGTTTTACAAATCGCTTCGGGCGACGACTGGAAAACTCTTCGCGATCGTTCCATCCTTGAATTGCTCTACGCCACGGGACTTCGCGTCAGTGAAATTGTTTCTTTAAACTTGGAGAATGTTGATCTGGAGGAGGAGATTCTTCGGGTCGTTGGAAAAGGTTCCAAGGAACGTCTGGCGGTTGTGGGTTCAAAAGCTCGATCAGCCCTTGAAAAGTACCTACCGGTTCGTGTAAGAGTCTTCAAGAAGGGGGCTGGCTCGTCGGTTTTGTTTCCCAATCGGAATGGGAAACGACTGACGACCCGGAGTATTCAGAGGTTGGTGGCTCTTTATGCCCTTAAGGCTGGACTTATGAAAAAGGTGACGCCACATATTTTTCGTCATAGCTTTGCCACACATCTTTTAGATGGAGGGGCCGATCTTCGGGGCATTCAGGAACTTTTGGGACATGCGAGTCTCTCAACAACTCAAAAATATACCCATGTGAGTTTGGACCGACTGATGGAGGTTTATGACAAGACACACCCACGCGCCTGATATTCGTTCCACCACAATTATCGCTGTTCGCCGAAACGGCTCCGTCGCCTTTGCCGGGGATGGACAGGTTTCTCTCGGCAACACCGTTCTCAAAACCAAAGTGGTCAAGATTCGAGAGATGAGGGCCGGAAAATTCCTGGCCGGTTTTGCCGGTTCCACCGCCGATGCGATGACCCTCTTCGAAAAATTTGAGAACAAGCTGGACCAGTTCAACGGAAACCTGACACGGGCCGCCGTTGAGCTTGCGAAGGATTGGCGAACGGATAAAATCCTCCGTAGGCTCGAGGCGCTTCTGATCGTTGCTGATAAGGAAAAGACGTTTACCCTTTCTGGCAATGGGGATGTTATTGAACCGGATGATGGGATTGCCGCGATCGGCTCCGGCGGGATGTATGCCATGGCGGCAGCGCGATCGCTCCTCCGGCATACAAAGCTAAGCGCGAGAGAGATCGCGGAAGAATCGCTAAAAATAGCCTCCGAGATTTGTGTCTTTACCAACGACCAGTTAACCGTTAAAGAAATTTCATGAGCCAGTTTACCCCTCGGGAAATTGTTTCAGAACTCGATAAATATATTATCGGGCAGAAGAATGCCAAGAGGGCAGTGGCGATCGCTTTGCGCAACCGTTGGCGTCGTCAGCAGGTACCGGTGGAATTACGGGATGAAATCGCCCCTAAAAATATCATCATGATCGGCCCGACCGGGGTTGGGAAAACCGAGATCGCCCGACGGATCGCCAAGATGGCGGGTGCCC